>NZ_AP027741.1:2595000-2895000 GCF_030296755.1 Methylophaga marina | reverse complement strand
ATGAAATCAGTGGGGTTAAAGCTAAAGTCATTTCTCTCTCCTTGTTATTGGAACAAATGAGTATGCCTGTGAGGTTATTCAGTGGCAACTTCCGCCGCATCATCAGCTAACAACCACCCCTGTTGAGTAGCATAATCAATCTTCTCACTCAGCCATTGGTGTAGTTCTGGAAAATCATCAGCAATAAAGGCATGCGCATTTTTAACTTGTGAAGCCCTAATCTGGTGTGACTTCCAGGTTTTACCTTCAGCGGCGATATTCAATAAAAATGGCAGTAGTCTGTCGACTGTTTTCATGAGTTTTGCTTCAGTACTGTGACCAAACTCCTGCTCATCCCATAATGTAAGCAAGTCTTGAATATGATTACCGCTATGTTCTGAAAAACGTTGTACACACAGCCTCTCAGCTTCATTGGACGTTTTTCTTTCTTTTGAATATAGAAAAGTATCACCGGCATCAACTTCACCTAAGTCATGCACCAATGCGTATTGCAGCAATTTAGCCATGTCAACATCAAACTGAAAATACGCCGCTATATTCCAGCAAGCCATTGCAAGATGCCAGGAGTGCTCAGCAGAATTTTCTAAACGCTCACCACCCGTAATATAGCTACGACGTTGAATGTGCTTTAAGGCATCCAACTCCAGAAAAAGTTGGTTACCTGATGTATATCCATCATCCCTCTACCCGTTATTGAATAGCTTGTGCAGCAAGTTTTTTGCTGCATTCAAATCAGTCTTGCCCGTCCCCAGTTTTGGAATGTCTTCGACATATAGCAGTTTACTAGGCTGCATCAGCGGTGATAAGTGCTCGCTGATAGTTTGTTTTATATCAGCCTCCGCCTGTTCTTGCGTGTATAGCAGCACCACTTTTTCGCCTTTTTTCTCATCAGCGACTGTCGTGGCCAGAATATCGACCTCCTCACTCAGGTGAGGTTTTAAAGCCGACTCAATGGCACCAAGACTAATCATTTCACCACCGACTTTGGCAAAACGAGAATAGCGGTCAACAATGACCAGAAACCCATCCTCATCAAGATGACCTTTATCTCCTGTGTGATACCAACGCACGCCATCTTGTTCAGTAATGACAGACTCCGTTTTTTCCGGATCATCAAGATAAGCAATCATCACTTGATTACCACCAATCAAGATTAAACCATCTTCACCAGCGGGTAAGTCTTCGAATGTGTCTGGATTAACAATTCTGAAACGTGTGCCCGGTAATGGCATACCAACGGTACCTAGTTTGCTGCCAATCTGTGTGGTTAGAGTATCGGGAGCCAGTTTATCTGGAATATTGACACTAGCGACCGGGGTTGTCTCCGTTGCACCATATCCTTCATAAATGGTTTTATTGAATTTGATTTTGAAGCTATCACGTACTTCCGGATTCAGTTTTTCTGCGCCAGAAACCACAATCCGCAAAGAGTCCAACATCAAGGGTTCGACTTTACGGTTGCGGACATACATACGCAAAAATGTCGATGTACCACAAAGTATGGTGCCACGGAATGTCGCAATCCCTTTAGCAATATTCCTGACATCTGTTGGGTCGGGATGACATATCACGGGTAGCGACTCTACCAGCGGCAAAAATGTCGTGACCGTCAATCCGAAAGCGTGAAATAAAGGCAAAACAGACATCACGACATCATCACGTTCAGTATTAAGAACATCAGCTACCTGCCTGATATTACTCATAACATTTCGATGAGAAAGTAATACCCCTTTTGGCACCCCTTCACTGCCGGATGAAAATAAAATGACAGCCGGGTCTTCTGCTTTGACGGCCTTCATATAACGTGCTTTGATAACTTCCATCGGCATTAACCGAACAAAAACCATCATACTAATGAAGTCGCGCTTTTTAATGTTCTGACGCAAATCTTCCATATATAGTACATGTTTGGCCGTATCCAAAAGACTCGCGTCAAACCCTTTATTAGCCAGTTTTTCAATAAATTTTCTAGACGTGATAATGGTATTAATATCAGCTTTCTTGCCGGCTGCTGCTAGTGCCTCAGCCGATGCAGTGAAGTTAAGGTTCACCAGTGTTTTGCCACTCAATAAACTCGCAATATTGGCTATCACTCCGGCACTGGAGCTTGGCATTAGAATGCCAATGTTTTGATGGCAATCAGAAGGTAGCTGCTTAGAAAATAGAATAGCGGCACTTAACATCCGGTGACCACTGGTGGTTGATCCAATAATATCCGCCGCAGCCATTTCACTGCCCTGCCGCTTTAAACCTTTAATGATGGCTTCAGGCAACGTTTCCAGGCTTTCAGTATAGTTTGTCCAGGCATCTACCGACAGTTGTAAAACGGCTTGTTTCACAGCAAAGCGATCTGAATTGATCGCGAGAGGTTCGCCAAAGGCCACAATTAAGTCCGAAAACGACTGCTTACTACGTAAGGTTTTCAAACGATCACTGGAGCGTGAGAAACGGCTCCCCCATAAACCACGAAGATAGAACGGTACTATCACCGCATCAGCATCAGCAGCAGCCACTTCAAAACCACGTTGAAACTCACCTAAGTGCCCGTTACGGCTAATGGCGCCTTCGGGAAATAAACAGACGACTTCCCCTTTATTTAAACTTTCTCTGACCGCATCCAAGGCCTGTTTACTTGCGCCCGTCCCTACAGGAATAATGTTAAAAAACTCAAAGATAAAGCGCAGATACCAACGCTCATATATAGATTTTGCCATCACAAACCGTAGCGGACGTGGACTGGCCATTTGTACAATTGCCCAGTCAATCCAACTGATATGGTTGCCCAGCATTAATACGCCACCACTCGCTGGAATTCTTTCCATATTTAATACAGTGAGCCGGTAACGAAGCGAAAACACCAATGAAACAACTAGACGCGCTAATGATTGTGGTAATTGTGTGATGGTATAAATGGCACCGATTATGGCCACCGCTAGTAAAATCGAAAAAATCCCGAGGCTATTCATGCCTGCATAAGCAGCCAGAATCGTTAGCAACAAGAAAGACAGCATGGCAATGTTTTGAATAAAGTTATTGCCCGCCAGTATTCGACCCATCTGCCCTGACTTAGCGTGATATTGAATCAATGCATTAAGTGGAACCAAATAAAGCCCACCGAATACGCCAAGTAAAAAGAAATTAACCGCTTGTAAAAAAGGTGTAATGGCAAAACTGACAAACGCTACACACAATGCCACGCCCATCGCGCCAAGAGGAACAAGCCCGGTTTCGATATAGTTGGACGACAGCTTACCCGCTAAAAAAGCCCCAATAACGATGCCGATACCGGCAAAGGCCATCGTACCCTGAATAATGACCGTATTATCGATACCAGCAATATCTTTAGCAAAAGCAGGAAAAGTGGCCAGCATGACCTGGCAAAGAGACCAGAACACGGCAAGCCCAATAACAGACCGAAAGATTACTTGGTTGCTAGTCAAATCCTTCATAATGCCCACGGCTGAACGACCACTCAGATACGCTTTAGTATCAAACTCTTGCTCTTTGCGTACAGATGACTTCGGCTCAAGTTTTAAGGCTGCTAACCACTCGATTAGGGAAAGAGCCACTAAGACCCAACCTAGAGGCGCAATCAATGGCAAGATATCTTCTGCTTGATAATAATAGTGTTTGCTGAGTAAAGACTCGAAACCAAAACTAAAAGCCAGCGTCCCCAGCAAAATCGCGGTGGTGGTCACAGATTGAATAACACCATTACCCGAGGCTAGGTTTTTAACACCGACCAATTCCCTGATATAACCATATTTGGCGGGAGAATAAATGGCACTTTGAATCGATAAGGCCAGCGTCATCAGAAAAGCGGCCCAGAACCAAGCCATATAATAAAAAATCGTAATTAGAACCGTCGCAACAACTGCAGATAAGGCACTGTATTGCATGACTTTATTTTTCGGATATTTATCCGCAAGAAAAGATGATGGCGTCATCATCAATATGAACGGTAATAAAATTAATGCATTAACCAATGCTGACAGCATGATTTGTACATCACCATCATAGGTTTTAAAGATAGTGTTTTGAATCAGAATCTTATGCCCCAAATCAACAAAGGCATTTAAAAAAGCAATCAGGCTGAATAATAAAAATCCTTTAATAGCAAATAATGCTCGCATGCACAGTCCTTTTGATAAATCATGAATGACAGGCAACACAATACAACAGCTATTTAGTATTAGGGAAGTGTCGTACCCTTGTTGCTGATACTGGACAAATGACAGTTATCTAGGCGAGTATCGACTATAACTTTATTAATGAGTTACGCAACGTTGCGGAGACACAATGACTGAACTCAAACCCTTTGTTTATCGTGATAAACGCCATATCTTTTTGTTATTGATAATTTGTTTTGCTGCCTGGGGTGTAGCCGCCAATATGACGGATCCCCTGGTGAAAGTATTCAGCAAAGTATTTGTCATGAGTCAGGTGGAGGCAGCATTGGTTCAGTTTGCCTATTATGGTGCCTATTTCTGCCTAGCCCTGCCAGCTGCTTTCATTAATCGTCGTTACTCATACAAGACAGGTGTACTGACGGGGTTAGGTTTAGCCACATTAGGGGCTTTTGCTTTTTACCCAGCAAGCCAGGTCATGGATTATCACTTTTTTCTGATGGCCCTATTCATGCTAGCCGCCGGCCTGTCAATATTGGAAACTTCAGCCAACCCATTTGTGATGTCGCTTGGCCCGGAAGACAATGCCACGCAACGGCTGAATTTGGCTCAGGCTTTTAACCCGGTGGGTACCAACATAGGTGTGTTTCTTGCAACGACGCTGATCCTCCCCAACCTTAATGTCGCTGATGCGACTGCACGCGCCATGATGCCACTGGAAACCTTACAGCAGGTTCAAGCAGAAGAACTAACAGCGGTCATGTTTCCTTATGTCGCCATGGCGTGCATTTTATTCATTATCTGGCTACTTATCTTGCTGATAAAAATGCCGACAGCGAACAGTGTTAACCCGCAGGAAACACGCAGCAATATACAGGGCTGTTTCGGGCGCTTATATGCTAATAAACATTACCGCTATGGCGTTATTGCCCAGTTTTTTAATGTGGCCGCACAAGTCTGTATCTGGACCTATACCATTCAGTATGTACAGGAAGCCATTGGTGGAACTGAAACTCAAGCAAGTCGCTATTTACAATACAGTTTGCTTGTTTTTTTGATAGCCAGGTTCACCATGACAGGCATTATGTCACGCTTTAACCCGTCAAAGTTAATGCTGATTCTGGCATTAACAGGATCGATTTTGTGCGTCTATGCGGCTAGTGTGCCTGACATAACAGGAATATGGGCTGTGGTGATGTTATCCGCTAGTTTATCGCTTATGTTTCCAACCATTTATGGTGTGGCACTGCAAAAGCTGGGGGAAGATACAAAATTTGGCGCGGCAGGATTAGTCATGGCTATTTTAGGTGGAGCCATAGTGCCTCTTCTGCAAGGCAGTTTGGTTGATAATTTTACAACGGCACTCTCATATCTGGTGCCAGCAGGTTGTTTTTTAGTTGTTGCAGCTTATGGCTATTTTGATATTCGGTATTATCGCATATAAAAACGGCTTAACTTGATGAGCAATTCGAAATCAGGGCTTATTCTTTAACGCCCTTATGTATCTTCAAAATTAGTTTTTACAGGCCACTTGATTAGGATTAAACTTACTGCGATTTCTGAACGGCTGGTGAAGTTCAGAGCAGAAGTAGTATGGTTCCACGTCTCAATTTGTTTGTTAGCAAATTCCAATATTGGCGTCACTTCTATCATAGTATGGCGCTGACATCGTTAGTAGGACTATCTGTGTCATTGCCAGCTCTTCATACCATCAGTTTTATCACTATTTAAGTACTGTTCTCACAGTGGCGTTGGGTCGTTTGCTCTGAAAACAGATCTTAAAATTTGGAGCAACCCATGAACGCTTGGTATTTCCTCTGCTTTTTATCGGCGGTGTCGGTATTTATTGCTTTTGCTAATCAATACTTGCTCAGGTTGCAAACCACTATAGCTATCACCACAGGCTCTGTGGCCATGTCTCTGCTTTTAATCGCCTTGATTAAGTTTGGTGGCAACGATCTTGCCACGTCTATCAGTGATGCCTTCGAGGGATTGAACTTTAACCTCTTATTATTGAAGGGGATGTTAGGATTCCTGCTGTTTGCAGGTGCCTTGGAAATTGATCTCCACCTGTTGCGTCAGCAGCGCTGGGAAATCACTATCATGGCGTTATTTTCCACGCTACTCTCCACGGTGTTGATTGGCTATGCCAGCTTTTGGGTGTTAGGACTCTTGGGCTGGGACTTGCCATTGATTTACTGCATGTTATTCGGTGCCTTAATTAGCCCAACAGATCCCATTGCTGTGCTGGCCATTATCAAAAAAATGCATGCACCAGAAAAAATATCGGTGCAGGTGGAAGGCGAATCCCTGTTTAATGACGGAGTGGGCCTAGTTGTTTTCACGACTATTTTTGCCTTAGCTTTCTCTGGTGCTGAGCCGACTTTTTCTGGCGTTGCAGAACTATTTTTAGTGGATGCTGTAGGCGGTATTGTGTTCGGTGCCGTACTGGCTTTTTTAGCTCACTGGTGTATCTGTAGAAGTAATGATTCCAGTATCGAATTACTCATTACTCTCTGTATTCCCAGCGCTGGTTATGCTCTGGCGAATGTGATTGATGTATCCGGTCCTTTGGCCATGGTTGTCAGTGGTATTGTGATTGGTAATATCACACGAACAGTTGGATTCTCTGAGCACAGCCAGTTCACCCTATCTCATTTCTGGCATACCGTTGATGCTTTCCTAAATGCCCTTTTATTCCTGTTAATCGGTCTGATGCTGGTGATTTTACCAGTCAGCTGGACAGAGATTGGATTAGGACTGGTCATGATTCCACTGGTACTACTTGCCCGTTTTGCCAGCGTTGCCTTGCCATATATCGGCTTCAAACGGTTCCGCAGCTATGACGCACATGCCATCAAGATTCTGACTTGGGGTGGTTTGCGTGGTGGTCTTGCTCTGGCCATGGCCGCATCGACACCCAAAGACGTGCTATATATCAATGGCGTTGATTATCACACTTTGTTGTTAATGATGACGTATGTGGTCGTGATTTTCTCTATCGTTGTACAAGGCTCAACAATTGCGCCACTGATTAAACGTAGTATAGAAGCGCAGAAATCAACTTAGATATGACACGGCACGACTTTGACTCCGTCGTGCCGTGATTTACCTACCCAGCTTCTGGCTTAGAAGCTAGCATCCGTTAATTGAATTATTTACTGAATAAGCTGTTAAGTTTTCCAGCTTTCAGATGGTATGTCTCAGCCTAACCGTAGTGGCTACGGACATCAGGTTCAGAAGCGTGTTTGAGCAAATCGATAAAGTGGGTGAGAAATGGTCGGAAATCAGAGAAGATAGCTTCGTGTTTCCTTTCTGTGACAGCATCATTCAAGAGCGTTAATGCTGAGGCCAAGGAGGTAGCAGATTCGGTATTGAAATCCCCTCTCTTTTGCAGAGACGCTGCCATCTGTAATAACTCATCCTGATTATCAATGTGAAAAGACAGTGGTGAAAGACTATAAATAGTCGCTTGATCATTTATGTTCGGCTGCAGCATGACTTTCATTGGTTTATTCATCAGCAATGACTCCTTAGGTGTCGGCTTAGTGCTGATGAGATTTCCTGTATTACTGAAACACAGTCAACCTCATCTTTACGCAAGAGTATTGCTAAAACCCAGTTAAGGCTGGGTTAAAACTGAAAAAAATGTAAGGTCAGTGCATTAACATCAAACCCACTAACTCATATCAAACCGGCTCACTAACAGGAGCTACTTCGCTTCTTTTTTGAGGCGCTCAGCTTCCGCTTTAATCATCGATTCAAGTTCACCAATATGCGCCTGAACGCGCTTAGCACCAATTTCTCCGCCCTGACGCATAAGTTGAGGCATCAATTTAATCGCTTTTTGTCCGGTTTTACTGCCATAAAACTCACGAATATCTGTTAATTCCTGTGCAGTAAAAGCATCGGCATAGATACGAATAATGTCCGGTTTTAAGCTTTCATAACTCATATATTTACTGAAAAATTCCTTCATGACAGAGCGAAATGGCGACAAGGAAGGGTTATTATTGATTTGCACATCTAACATTTGCTGCATTGACTGCTCAAGTGCCGACTGCATACCAACGGCATCCATTAGTTTCGCCGCTTCTTTTTCTGACTCGGTATCAGCAAGCGTTATCTGTGTGCTGGCTAACAATAAGGCCAATGTGCATATTTGTATAAATTTCATTTTATCTCCATGGGTAAAAATTGGTGTTTAATTAATCAAACAAAGTCGGTCTTGAAGGGTCACATAGAAACTCCCAGGCATGTTCGATATCTGAGACAATCACCCTGCCTTGAGATAAGGGTGGGAGATCATCGATAGCAAAATAGCCGACATCATCCGTTTCCATTCCTGCTTTGATCTCCTGTTCTGGCATAGCCTCACACAAGAAAAAGAGCTTATAGAAATCCCGAATATCTGGCTTATAGTCACCTTTTGCTTTATGTCTTACTGCATATAAATGTGAGGCTTTGACCAAAATACCCGCTTCTTCATACACTTCTTTTTCAGTATTTTCTGCCGCTGATAATCCCAAGTCGGCATAACCACCAGGTAAACTCCACAAACCATCCATTTTCTCTTTCACGAGTAAGACTTGTTTCTCTTTGAAAACCACACCTCGCACATCAATTTTGGGCGTAATGTAACCGCCATCATCCACATCAGGGCGGAATAAATTTTCAATGGCAGCAAGGGGGTATTGGCTAATGAAGCAAGCAATTGCTGAGCTAAGCCTGAAATATCCCGATAACGTTCCAGGTCATATTCGTTATGACTAAACTCACGGCCTGTCTCGGCAATGGCATGTATACGTTTTACAGCTTGTAGCCAGATATCTTCCATCCGCCTCTCCTTCCC
This sequence comes from Methylophaga marina, assembly GCF_030296755.1. Lineage (NCBI taxonomy): Bacteria > Pseudomonadati > Pseudomonadota > Gammaproteobacteria > Thiotrichales > Piscirickettsiaceae > Methylophaga > Methylophaga marina. The sequence continues at coordinate 2,886,021 of NZ_AP027741.1, read as the reverse complement.
ATCACTCATTTTTTTATGCCAACACGACTGATACGGCTAGCCACCAGAAGGTATACCAAACATGAAAACACTAAAACAAATCAGCGCGATCAATGTAAAAAACACACTATGCCACATGACTTTCTTTTGATAAGCCAGTATCGCTGCCACCAGGCTTTGGATGAAATAAAACAGAGCAAAAGCACGCGAGGCATAAGCGATAATCTCATTCACATTTGTAGCCCATGTCAGCAAAACAGTCACCAGGGTAATAGCAATATAGACGTACCGCACGGATAGTTTATGTTGCAAAATATCCTGAACCAAACCACCGGCACCAGAGGTGTCAGCAACAGCCGCACTGAACTGACTCCCCACAGCAGCAATCGATATCAGCATTGGTAAGACTACCGCTACCGGCAACATAATATTGGTAATCGCAGTAACATCGGCATCTAATCCGGAATGGAATAAGACGGTGGACAAGCCAATAAACAATAGATAGATAACGGCTGAAGCTAATTGCGCCACTCGCATTGTTTGAATACGCTCATCAGCCGAATGCTCAGCCTGCAAATAGCACGAGGTTTCAAAGCCTTGCACAACAATCAATAACCCCAGCAAGACACGAAAGTCATCCAAATTAATTGCAGATGAAATGTCGGGTAGCTGCCACTCTCCCCGCTCAATAAATGAATGTTGTAAACCAACAAGGCAAACAACAATCCCACAATCATGCCCAAGTTCAAACTGACAGCATAGGTTTCAACTTTCTCCAATTCCCCCAGTCCACGCCAAACACCGATACCACCAATAAGGATGAGCAAACTGCTTGTGATGACATTAGCGTACATTTCATCATCAATCCCCATTGCTTTGAGAACAAAGGCAGCGAGTAATTGCAAATAATAGGTGACAGAAATGAAATAAGCGGCAGCTAACACAATTCGTGATATGAAAGCAATATTTTGAACAGTACCCTTTTCGTGTTCTATAGGCTCAAAATGACGAATATTAAAGCGAATAGCATGACCCACGGCATACGCTAATAACAACAGTAAAGCCATACAGAACACAGCAAAATTACCGACAGTATTCGCCAGCAATGGTGCGCTAATCAGAAAACCACTGCCCATAATCGATGCCAGCGGTGTGACAGTTGCTTTCCAACAGGAAGAACTTCTCAGTCGTTTAGAAAAAGCGAGATATAACGCCACCGCCAAAGCGATAATAATGATCGAGCTATTGAGTATCATCAAAAAAACTACGGACGTTGTGGAAACTGAGGCAAGTCATCACAAATCTGATGCCATGGCGCTTTTGAACTCACAAAGATGTGTGCTTGTACTTGGATATCTACCGCCGTATCTAGTGTGCCCAAACGTAGGCGTATGAGCTCAGGCATGCTGGCTCGTTTGCTGTAAAGTTGTGATCCACAATGCTGACAAAAAACGCGAAAAACACCAGGTGAAGATTCATATTCAGCTATAGCAGCCTGACCTTTCTTGAGTTTAAAATGTTCAGTCTCCACTGCTGCATTGATAGCGTAAGCTGAGCCACTGGCTTTTCGACAATTTTCACAATGACATATCATTGTGGGCCCAAGTTCTGCTTCAATCTCATACTGTACAGACTGACACAGGCAGCTGCCTTGCAACATGAATAACCTCTAGATAGTAATTGAATCACAGCGAATATCGGTGATCCGCTGTAGACGTTCATAAAAGCCTAGCTTACACCATCCCCTTTTCTTTCTGAATTGAAGATTTCCATTATTTCTTTTTATTCACGGATAGTTTTCAGATTTTACCCATCCAAGTACGCAACGATGATCAATTTATGGCTTTAAAAGGAGATAGGTATGATGAGATTTGTTATGAGTGTGGTGCTCACTATTTTGTTTATCCCACTAGTGCACGCCGACCAAGCTAAAACAAAATTAGAGAATGAAGCTTTACACATTGATCATCAGACTTTTCGAACGGAAATCGTTAACTATGTGAGAAGTGTTGCTTTAGACAAGGAAGATAACTCAACAAAAACAGCGCTGGTCGACATAGAAAACGCGTGGCGTAATCATTATCAACAAACGCACTGGCAAATTCACATCAGCAGCTACCACAATGGCGTGCAGATTGGAGCTGGCAACGCAGAAGGTCCATCGCTGACGGATGTACTGCAACAAGCCACGAAGTCTTCGTTGGGTGACACACTGATTACATCAAAAACAGATCTAGATGATTATTTTTTCAAAATCAGTTTTTACTATCACCCTAACCACGTCTACGCCATGGTCAATAATCAGGAGCAGGCCTATGAGATTCAGGGGGATCGCGTCATTGTCCGCCATGTCGACAGAGAACGTGTCAAGACACAAATAAAACAGAGTAAAGCGTATTTGCTACGCGCGATTAATAGAGACTACTCAGGCGTTTATAAATTTTATGATGCCGATCAAGATACTTCTGAGAAATTGCTGCGGACCACATACTCAGCCACGACACTCAATACGCTCATTCGTTTAAATCAATTTCAAAAAGACATTGAGTTACAGTCATATTTTGATGGAATGGCACAATTTTTACTCGATAGACAGTTAACTTCTGGTCCCAATGCCGGCGGCTTTGATTATGGTGTCGATCCGCAAACAAACGAAGAAACCTGTCGTGTAGTGGTCGGCACCACATCAAAAACGCTCTTTACATTATTACAGTTACATCAAATGACACCGGAGGAAGAAAAATACTTTAAAGCCGCTCAATCTGCTGGTGATTGGCTATTAAAAATGATTCAGGAAGATGGCAAAGTGACCCCTGTGGCAGAGTGCACAAATAACGAGTGGACCTACTCCGATAAACAATCCATTCTCTATTCAGGCCAAGTGGTCTCAGCGCTCTCACGGCTCTATGCCATTACAAACAAAACAAAATACCTCGATGCGGCCAAACTCGTAGCCGGTCATTTAATACGTGATGTCGGATTACATGGTGCACTGGTAGGTGATGACTACCGTCCCGCTAACTCAGTTTCATCAAGCTGGATCATGATGGCATTAATCGATCTGGCCAAAGTAGACCCCACACCGGTCTATAAAAAAACCATTCTACAAATTGGTGATGTGTTATTGGAACGCCAGATCAACCAGGCAGACGATGCTTATAACCATGGTCGTTATCTTGATGCGATGACCACCAGTGGTAATGGCTGGATCAATGAAGTTATGGGGGAAATGGTACCGTTTTGTGAGCAGCAGAACCTCGGCAACTGTGACCAATATCGCGATGCAGTTCGTAAAACCAGTCGCTGGTTATTACAAAATACCTATAACGAAAATAATACTTATGCGCTTGCTAATCCCAAGCAGGCTATCGGTGGTTTCATTAATAACTTCACCACACAAAAAGTCAGAACAGATGCCGTCAGCCATGGTCTGAATAGCTTACTGAGTATGCTGGAAAATGAACCCGAAGACGTAAACGTTTTCATTGATTTACCAGAACGTGATCTGGCTGAACTGATGCCCTTGCTTCGAGCAGGTGAAAATAACTAATCCAATAAATAAGGCGGCCATTGGCCGCCTTATTTCTATGCGTTTAATTTTATTTATGGATTACGCAAGTCGCGTTCATCTTGTGGCGGTGGTGTCCACTGATAAATCCAGGTTTCCGTCAATGGTTGACCATTGGCTTCTAAATACACACGAAGATTGATAGGGTCGGTTGTATTATCAGGTGGAACCACATCAAACATAGCACGATAACCATCAATCGCATGTTGTGGTCGAGCTGATGTGATTTCGACCTTACCGGCAGAAGTGGTAATGACGGGCTTAACATTTATATCATCGCCCAGCATAGATAAACTGCCACCAGCAAAGTCAATCACAAAACGTTTACTATAATATTCACGACGTTGACCAATTACACCGCCAATGCCTGTAAATGTGTCCACCACTTTGGCACGTTCTTGTTCAACAGGTGGCACACCTCCCCAATACATTTTATAGCTGTAAAGTAATTCCTCACCGGCTTTCACAGGTTGTTCTGGATTCCAGAAGGCAACAATATTATCAAAGGTTTCATCCATGGTTGGAATTTCAACCAGTTGAATCGATCCTTTACCCCAGTTGCCTTCAGGCTCAATCCACAGGCTGGGACGACGGTCATAAAATACGCCATCATCCTGATAATGATCAAAATTACGATCACGTTGCATCAGACCGAACCCTTTTGGATTGTTATCAGCATAGGCATTAAATCTAAGATGTCGTGGGTTGGTCAGTGGTCGCCAGATCCACTCTCCATTGCCCATATGTACTGACAAACCATCGGAATCATGAATTTCAGGCCGCCAATCCCAAGCAGTACGTTTGTCGTTTTCACCCACCATATACATACTGGTCAGTGGTGCGATGCCCAAACGTTCAATAGCTTTACGTGGGTATAGCGCTGCATCGACTTTCACTTTCAATCGGTCACCCGGCTGAATATCGAAGCGATAAGCCCCAGTAATACTCTCAGAGTCTAGTAAGGCATATACCGTCGTGATATCACTGCCAGGTTTAGGCTCTTCTAGCCAGAAATGGGTAAACATCGGAAACTCTTCGTCTCTAGGCAAAGCTGTATCAACCGCTAAGCCCCTTGCAGATAAGCCGTACTGCATTTCTTTACCTACTGCACGAAAATAGCTGGCCCCCAGAAAAGCAATGACGTCACGTTTCCAATCGGTATGAAATTGCATTCTGAAGCCTGCATAACCAAGATCCTCAGGCAAGGCTTTACCATCAATGCTTGTCTTACCGTAGTCAAACATCGTTGATGTGTATTCGATAGGTGTCGTCTCGCCATCTTTGAGTTCTGAAATATGCACCGGTGTATCAAAATATAAGCCTAAGTGAAATAGCTCAGCACGAAACTCACTGTCATCATCACGCCATAAAGCTTTATCTTTGTTGAACTGTAGCTGCTGATAATCATCCCAGCTCATACCTTTAATGCTCTCAGGTAACTCACCTTTATGACTAACATAGGCTTTTTCTGACAAGGCCCTTGCATAGCCTTTTAGCCAAGCATAGGTGAATTTTTCTCCTGAGGGAGGAGATACCGGATCCGTCATGGCAAAAACCGCTGGGCTAACAGCGAGACCAATGACTATTGAACAGCCAACGATCAGCTGACTGAATATTGTGTTAACTGATTTGGTCAGTGTTTTCTTATCATTCTTATATTTGGGGATTAGGTTCGATTCCATAAACTCACTCATCATTAACAATTCCTGACACATTAAATAGTGGTATTCAATTAAGTCTCTCTGTTCAGAACCAGCCTGAAACCTGACACTTAAACTTACCGATATTAAGTTCTACCTTGCAGCCACTTGAGTGTGCAATAACGCGCGTTAAACCATTAGATAATACCTAGCTTAAACACATATTATGTGAAGCTGCAGTTATGTCACAACACATAACTGTTCATGCATAAAAAAGGCCCCATTAACCGTTGATTATGGATTAAATGGAGCCTTTAAATGGTATTTGTCAGCTGACTATGCGGCGTTTAATGTGTATTCAAGCTCTATGTCTGCATTGAATAATTTACTGACGGGACAGCCCAATTTCGTTTCATGGGCAATACGGTCAAAGTCTTTTTCATCAATCGCTTTCACGTTCGCTGTTAAGGAAAGCTTTGAGCGGCTTATCTTAAAACCATCACCGTCTTCGTCGAGATAAATGGAAACATCCGTATGCAAATCGCCTTCTTTGTAACCTTCGCCTTCAAGGGCAAATGAGAGAGCCATGGTAAAACAGGCGGCATGGGCTGCAGCAAGGAGTTCTTCCGGGTTAGTCCCTTTGCCACCTTCGAAGCGACTGGTGAAACCATAAGGGTGCTCATTCAGTGCTGGCGTTTCTGTACTAACGCTGGCTTCACCTTTTTTGCCTAAACTTTTATAAATGGCTGAACCCGTTTTCACAATACTCATACTGTCTCCTTATATGAATTAAAAAACTTGATAAACAAATCACTCGCTTGTCAAAGACAAATCGACATTTATTTCATCAAGTGTATAAGTTGACAGTGATCACACCCGGAATAGTTCCTAAACTGACCTACGCTCTACCTGACAATTGTTTCTTCCCTGACCTTTGGCTTCGTATAACGCTTTATCTGCTCGCTTGAATACATCCTCGATAGTGTCACCTTTTTCAAAACAAGCTAACCCTGCTGACGCAGTAATCGGTACAGAGATACCATTATGCTGGAACTGTGTTTTTTCAATGGTCTGACGGATTTTATTCGCCATGTCCAGAGCCTGTTCTAAATCAATTTCAGGAAATAGACCAACAAACTCTTCTCCGCCATAACGTGCTATAAAATCCGCTTGTCTTGTGGAATCCTTAAAGATACGAGCGATGGTCTTTAACACTACATCACCTGCACTATGACCAAACTTATCATTAACGGATTTAAAATAATCGACGTCCCAAATGACCATGGTTAGTGATTTTTGGTAACGCGTCCAGCGGCTGTATTCTGTCTGTAGAACCTCAGTCAGCGCCTGTCGGTTCCAGATACCTGTCAGCGGATCCTTCATCGCCAATGCCCGAGCCTTACTGGTGGCCAATCGCAGTTCGTTAGCCTCAGACTCCATTTCATGTAATCGTTGCGTCAGTGCTTCAATTTGTTTTTGTGAATTGGCAAAACGGGTATTGTCAGCGTGTTGATAATGCGTGATTTGTTCATTGAGGTGATCTAGTCGTTGGCTGAGTAGATGTTTGATGTCTTCGAAGTTTGCCGCACTCTCAACATCTGTTCTCAGTCCGACCATGGTCTGTTCAACATCACCAGCTAACTTGTGTCGCTCTTCGTAGGCAGAGAGATCTTCTTGTACAACTTCGTATAGGTATTTATCCAGTGAGGTAATTTTTTTTGTTAAATCTCTAAGAAAGCTTTCATATTCTTTTTTCTCTGCCATCACCGATGAACTTAACTGACTGACTATGTCAGCTATGGATGAAATCGTTTTCGGGACATCCTCTGCTTTGAGACCATCATGAATTCTCAATCTGAGCTCTGAGGCTTTTGAGCTAAACTCTGTTGGTAAAGATAAACGCTCCAGTAGCTCGATCAGAAGCGCTTGAGGCGTGATAACCTTATCCTCTATCGCTTCTGACGGTGTAGTATCTGCTTTCTCATCGGATGTAGTAGATAGATTGGCGTGCGAAACGCGCGCTGTAATGGTTGTTTTATTAAGATTATGCTGACTTTGTTTATTCTGGAAAAATCTGGAAAACAGACCTCGTTCTTCATCCTCTTTTGGTGTTGAGGACATGCACTCATCAATCAGTTCAGTAAGTTCATCAAGCATTTGAGGTAAGGCATCGTCAGCTTTTTTTACAGCACGCTTTCGTAATTTCAGCACATGCTTTTTCTTATTTTCTGGCCAGTCAATCTTATCTATCAGACTAATCAGTAAGGTCGTTAATGTCGACTGAGAGAGTTTATCCTCATCCATACGACTGATAGCCGATTCGATTTCTTCAAGGATGCTTTCAACAAGCGTCTTATCTCTGACTGAGGTGCGAAGATGTTTTCTAAGCTTATCAAGCTGGTCATCCAACGCCATATCCAAACCATGTGAGACCAGTGCTAATCTGGAAAGACCGCGCTCAAGTAAGAGTTCATAGGCTTTTTGCTTATCTAAAGTCTGACTTAACTCCGTGAACTTTTCTTTCCACTTTTCTGCATCTTTATGATTGGTTTTCATATCCTTGGAAATACCTTTTCCAGCTTTTCGGGTTATTCTCACATACTAAACACGGTATTGAATGCACACAAGCATTTATATACCAAAGATAAACATTTATATGGCAGCGGTTATATTCATTAAACAGGCATAAACAATTTATGAATAACATGACTAAAGCGATGATGCTCACTCTCAATAGTTTTGATTGATTGCCCTAAAACACTGACATAGACTAACTATGAACTTTTACAGGTGAATATGTTGCTGTCTCCATCACACTTACTGACAATTGCTGGCTTGTGCTTGATGCTCACCGCCGCATCTCTAGCTAATGCCGCCACATCACTATCAGGAAAAAATGTCCTCATTCTCTACAAACAAGGGGATGCCTTATCTGAAAAGATTGCTGACTTCTATACTGAAAAACGCAGTGTGCCAGCCGAACAAATGCTCGGACTATCTATTGAGGAAGCTTCATCGACGCTTTCGCCCGAACAATTTGCAGTGATTGAGTCTCAAATCAAACCGCATTTGACAGAGAACATTAAGGTTTTGTTACTGACATGGCATGCCCCCTATCGCGTCGGCTGTATGTCACTAACCAGTGCATTGAGTCTGGGCTTTGATGAAAGCTATTGTAGTCATAACAAGCAGCGGCCATCGGGTTGTCACCCTACCGCAGACAGCCCTTTTTATAATGCTAAATCAGAACATCTCTGGCAAAACACTGATAGACCTTTGAGTATGATGTTGAGCGGACGTCATCTTATCGATGCCAAAAAACTGATTGAACGAGGCATCAGAGCTGATAAAAGTGCGCCTTCAGGTCATGCTTATCTTGTCCGTACACAGGATAATCAACGTAGCACGCGTTGGCGGATGTTTAAAAAAATTGCCGATATCTGGCCAGAAAGAAACGGCATAGAAATTCATTATGTTGATGACCGCAAACGAACAAAAGGCACCAGCATAAGAAATAAACGCGATGTCATGTTTTATATGACGGGCTATGTTCAGGTACCCGATATCAGTAGTAATCTCTTTTTACCTGGTGCGATTGCCGATCATTTAACTTCTGTCGGTGGTGCAGGCATCCACAAACAAGGGCAAATGAAAGCGTATCGTTGGCTTGAGGCTGGAGCAACAGGGAGTTATGGCACGGTAGTTGAACCCTGCAATTACCCACAAAAATTTCCTAATCCCTATATCCTAATTCCCAGTTATATGGATGGTGACACACTTATTGAAGCCTATTGGAAATCAGTTCAACAGCCAGGTGAAGGCATTTTTATCGGTGAACCTCTTGCCTGCCCATGGTGTCAATAATGACTGTTTCGAAGAAATCAGTTGGTTTCCAAATTTCACCAGATGAATTAACATAGCGTTATGAATACATTAACAACAACAGCAAAATCCGTTCTACTCTCCTTGACGCTGTCAGAGAGTGTTGTGATGTATTGGTGGTTTGCATATGGCTATTTTTATAGCCAAAAGCCGGCTCACCTCTAACACTTAAAATCGTTAAGGTAGTCCGGCATCATGCTGACTACCATTAAAAAAACCCCGGATGGTCAGTCAGCCAACGGGGTTTTTTAATGCGTAGAGAAATAACAGATGCACCATTTGACTCAGTCTCGTCCTGACTGCTTAAAAGGACCATTATCATGACCGCTTCTATCGATACGTTACAACATGAATGCGATTCGGAGAGCCTCAGACTACCCACACCTGCTGAGCTCAAAGCGGCCCTTCCTATCAAACACAATCTGGAACATCAGATAGCAGAACAACGTCAATCCATCCGGCGGCTACTTAACGATGCAGACGATCGACTGATGATCATTGTGGGTCCTTGCTCAATAGACTCTGAGGAAGCCGCTCTGGAATATGGTCGACGACTGGCACAACTCTCGGCTGAACTTAAAGACGAGTTATTCATAGTGATGCGTGCGTATGTTGAAAAACCCCGAACAACGCTTGGCTGGAAAGGGCTAGCCTATGATCCATTACGTAATGGTCAAGGTAATATGGCATTGGGTTTACACAGCTCAAGACGTATTTTGCTGCAATTAGCTGAACTTGGCTTGCCTATTGCTACTGAAGCACTTCATCCACTTGTCATGAACTACATTAATGATCTTGTGAGTTGGGTAGCCATTGGAGCACGTACTTCAGAATCACAGCCTCATCGCGAACTCGTCAGTGACTTACCCTGCCCAGTCGGCATTAAAAATGGTACCGATGGTCGTATTCACAATGCCATCAATGCTATGCGAGCTTCTTCAAGTCAGCACCACACGTTGACAGTCAATGGTGATGGTCAAATTGGTATGAAAAATACAGCTGGAAACATAGACACACATCTCGTTCTGCGCGGGGGAATGGACTGACAAACTACGATAAAGAGTCGATAGAACAAGCCATATCTTTGCTCTTATTCAATCAGTGTCGCCCCAAGGTTTTAGTTGACTGTAACCATGACAACTCGCTCAGACAACATCGCAAACAAGCGACTATTTCACACGATGTCATTGACCAACGAATAGCAGGCAATGTCAATGTGTTGGGGCTAATGCTGGAGAGTTACATTGAGGACGGTAAGCAGGAAGATGGTCATCCCCCCTATTTGGCCAATCTATTACTGATCCATGTCTTAGCTGGGAGGACACAGAGAATTTATTGGGATCCTTACATACAAAATTAAAGTCAGGACGTGCTTAATAAAGGGTTGGGTGATTTTATTACTGTACACTGACCAGTAATAAGTCCCCTTCCTGATTGACTCGAAACTCAGCAAACTGTGCATCCTGATAGTTTGACGCCGTGCCCTCCTCAAAAAAGAAAGCATTCGTACCAAATTTGATGCTGTTGTTACGTACCCGAAAAAAGAGACGGCGTTCGTTGCCGGCTAATGGCTGATCATTATCGATTCGGACAAACTCTGCCACGTTGTCTTTATCGACTTTGACGACCACAAACGCATCTTGAGGGCGCAATGGCCTGTCCACATCATGACGCTGTTCTGCCAAGTTCATACGAATCTGTGCTGCAAGTTCATAATCCAGGGCCATGTAGTCACCCTGCATCAACGAGCGAGGGTCCACCACTCTCAACTTCAACAATATCTTTTCACCATCAGACAATAGCTTTTCCTGCTGATACACCAATGCATTCACCGTGAGTAAAATCAACAACAAGGTCGTGACAGCCATCACTTTATGCAGTTTCATGTTGATTCTCCAAACAGTTTGGGCAAACACCAACGTATGCCGAGCAAGACTCCCCCTAAGATGGCTAGACTTAACGCTTTCATTAACAATGTTGTATCAAGTGAATAGTAATAATGGCTAATACTGAATAAAAGGCATAGGCTACCAAGTCCAATCAATATTCGATGTGTTGTCGCCAGCCCCAGAGCCAAAACAACCATGCTTGTGTGCATACCATTGATTGACCACGTGATGCCTGAGAGCACCAACACAAAAGCTAATATATACCAAGAGCTTTTCATCATTAATGATTGATATTTATTAATAATCATTATTGAGGAATATATAACAACCGCGCCAGTCAACATTGCATTCAAATAGTAAAAATGGCCAAGCTGCTTAACTGCTACCTGATGTCCCCAATAAAATAAACCGGACTGAAAAAATGTGTTTGTTTCGATGAGCAGTAAGGAAAACAAAGAGCCATAACCTAAAGCCGTCACATATCGATACCACTTTGCATTTTTAAACTCATGAATCCAGCACCAGGCACAAATAAACAGGATCAGTGGCAAACACATACTAAAGAGACCGTATTGAGCCAAACAACCCGCTAGACAAATACAGGCAAGAAATGAAGAAAGCACTCTATGCACAAAATTGGGGATAAGAAAAATAAGAAATACATTTAAACCAAGCGCAATAAGCCACTTGATATGATCGGCATTACTACCCAACTGCAACATAGCCATAATTAACAAAATCTGCCCAGCAATACTGAACGCTAGCCCCAGATGCTCGACGAAGTCCGACTGCTCACTCTTAAGCACGTGATATGCGATTAATATAAAAACACTACCAATCAGTGTATCTGCCAATACTGAATCTAATAGTCCATTAAACAGCACGGCCAGAAAAGCAAACAAAAATACTGCCGCTAACCAAGCTGATACGGCCAGTAATGTTTTGATATACCAAGGCGTGGATATGCTCAGGCCTTCGGGTCGAGCACCAGAAACAAGACCAGATTGGCTTAATGTAAGCCAGACTTTATCCTCAGTGCTCATGACTCACTCTCCCTGTGCACCTGTTTCAACCAGTAGGCTGCACCCGCCCCCATGGCCATGATCAACACCGACAACAGTAATAGTTCGGCCTCGTCGCCTGACTCAATAATATGTTGGCCTAGCAGTGTCATGATGACCAAAATGGCTGACAAGCAACCACCAGCCAGCATAAAAATATCAAGCCGAAATTGACGATAAGCGACCATAAAAATGACCAACCAAGCTACCCAGATAAGCAAGGGCAGCAGCTGTTCTTCCGGTTTATCCAGGCTGACATAAATCGCTAATGCCGTAATAGCCCAACCACTTATGATGGCAATAACCCGTTGTGGCCAACGCTCAGTCAGCGCCACCATTTTCTTACTGCACCACTCCCATATAAGCAATGCCAGACTATTAAGGCCAAACAAACACCAAAATAAAGTATTTTGAGCGTCAAAAACCAAACCAAAAATTGAATGAAAAGTATCAAAATACAACACTAAAGCAAGATTCAATAACATCAACCAGAGTAGCCATAAACTGGAGAATCTCGAAATAACTACCCACGGTGTAATAGCTAAGGCCCAGTAGAAAAACAACTGCCAACTATCTGCCCCCGTTTGATAGGTTTGACCATAAAAGGCCATTAATGCCCCCACCAATAAACTGGCTAGCAATAAAGCCATTCTGCTGACCAGTTTTCTGGCCACAAAATAGCAATAGAGCATGACAGATAAAATGATACTAGCTTCCAGCAACAAGAATTTGCTGAACCGGCCCATATCAGACCAGTTATAAGCGATAAAGAAAATCATTGATAAAGCCATCGCCACTATGCCAGAGGCCAGTAAAATCTGGTCAAACAGCCGCAACCAAACGCGGTTGTCAGGCATTAAACCTAAGCGTCTTAGTGCCATTGGTATCTGCTGTTTATCTATGGCACCTGCTGCAAAAAATGTGGCAACGGCACGTCGTTTTTGACTATTCAATGTGTCTTCCTTGTTAGCTATTCATGTTCTAGCGATGTCAATTAATCAACATCTTTAACGAATACGTCAGCAGCGTGATCGGTTTAGAATGAAGTATGCTAACTTACTGCTAATTTACAAACCATGGTCAGGGACACTCCATGTCAGGTCAATCGCACGCCCATCTCAACCATAAACTGATTTTACAATTTACATTAATATCATTGATTGCTGTGGCCTCAGGTACAATTTTCAGGCCTCTTTTTGTAGAACTACCCAGCTACTTTACAGTGATGGGCATTATCAATACGGTGCTTATATTTTCGGTGTATTTATTCATACGCAGTCATCGTTTTCCTGCCTATGAAATGGCGGCGCTTTTTTTGTTGCTGTTATTTCCATTATTCCCCTGATTGCCATTTCTGGTGGCGTGAACAGTCAGTTTGCTTTTTTACTTCCACTCTATCCCATCATGGCTACATTATTCGGCAGCAAGAAACAATCTATTATCATCGGAATGGGATTGCTGATAGCAATCATTCTTTGTACGGCTTTGGGTAAATTCTTTGTGGATTTGACTGGTGAAGCCTACAACCAGACTAAGTCTATTTCTCGAGGTTTTTGGTTGGCAATGAGCGTCCTTGTCAGTACCTACTTTGGTCTTTTCTTTCAAAACAGATACCGAGCACTGACAAACGAACTTGAACAACTGGCTCAGCAGGATCCTTTAACCTCACTCCTTAATCGACGCGGCTTCGACATCAAGCTTAAAGCCAGTCTTGCTGCGGCCAAACGGCAGCATGCAGTTCTCAGTATCTTACTCATTGATATTGATTTTTTTAAAAGCATCAACGACCGCTATGGCCATGATATCGGTGACACTTGTTTGAAATATGTCGCCGATTGTTTAAAGCACCATATTCGTCAAACAGATGTTTTAGCTCGTTTTGGCGGTGAAGAATTTATCCTGTTATTACCTGACACATCACATAAAGCCGCTTTCACTCTCGCAGAAAAACTAAGACATGTTGTATCAGATCTTAATTTGGATGAGCTTGATCAGCCACTCACCGTCACCATCGGTATTGCTTCCACCCAGTTACCACATCAACATATCGACGACATTATTAAAGCAGCCGATCTTGCACTTTATCAAGGAAAAATGAATGGACGTAATCGCAGTGAGTTAGCTACTGATTTATCGAATGACTAAGCACTTTGCCGCCACTTCAGCAGAAAATCATTTTTCATACCTATAAATAGGGATTAGTGCTTTTCACCTCTGTCCGAATCAGGCAGAAATAACATTGATTAACAGCACGTTAGAATGCGTATTCTAGGCTGATTTTCATACTCCAGATAAAGCCAGAATAAGGCTTATCAGTGCTCAGACTTTGTGGCATGATAACGTTCAGAACAGTGAGATGTTCGCGCCTTTTTATTTTCCATTTTTTATTTATAACACGTTGTCGCAGTACAGCTACATCTTAATGTTGAGAGGTTATTAAATGAATGTATCACAACCGAATATTATTGTTTCAGAGCTAGACTTACACCGTTTAGAACATATTTTGGATGGGTTAACGCCTGTCGAAGCTGAACGAACATCCTATCTGGAAGCAGAACTGGATCGCGCCGACATTGTTGAACCTACGGCAATCCCACCTAATGTGGTAACGATGAACTCCACCGTTAAATTTTCGGTATCTTCCTCAGATCAAACTTTTTGCCTGACGCTGGTCTATCCAAAAGATATGACAACAGATGGCAAGACCATATCTATACTGGCGCCTGCTGGCAGTGCCATGCTGGGCTTAGTTGAGGGTGATGAAATTGATTGGCCAGGTCGTGATGGTCAAACCATTCGCGTGCACGTGGATGAAATCCTATACCAGCCAGAACGTGCGGGTGAATACCATCGCTAAATGACAACATAGGCTCTGGATAAACTCCAGAGCCTTGCTAAAGCATAGAATCAAACAATCCTGGACAGGATAACGCTGGATACTCGCTTACTGGAAGGTAAGAAACTATGGATCACAGGCAACTGAATTTGTTCTTCAATCCAATCCGCACTGACTTCAGACAAAGACACCACCCCATCATTTAACTCATCTCTAAACGGACTGCTTTTCCCATTGATGCCTTTTACGCCAACAACAGCCGTTGCGGGGCAATCACTCGCAGGAATATCCAGCATCCGTTCACTCGAGGCTAATAGCTCACCGCAGTCTTGTGTTAAGAAACGAAACATCCAATATCGGCGAAAATAAACGGCTAATCTGGATTTTTTAACAGGCGAGCCGAGCAGAAAAAGCTGTTTGGGTGCTTTGACTGAGTCGTCCATATTTGCCAGAGCAGCCCTAAGTAACACACCACCTAATGAATGCCCGATCAGAATATATTCACCGTCACTGGCTATAGCTTCGATACGCTTTTCCAGGCGAGACTGAATTGACGCAAAGGATTGTCTCGACACACAGTAACTGAATTGACGCAAAGGATTGTCTCGACACACAGTAACTGAATGATTGTGTTCGTATTCCATGCTGTCTGAAGCGGCGCAGCATTGGCCAGCCAGATAAGGGGGAGCGGCCCATACCGTGTACAAATAACACCTGCATTATGGCATGCCCCATTTGGCGTAGGTGATCAGATACCTAACATTGATAGGGACTTTCACTTTCTAACTCTTCCCCTGTTTCTACATCGATAATGGTAATTGTTGCCCCAGGATAAGCGTTGCAGACGGAATTTCGTAGGGAATAAATTCCAGAACCACTCGCTCTAAGAATCAAGTTTTGATTGAGCTGCTTGCCATCGGCATCAAAAACGAAGGCTTGGTATTCACCTGATAAGGTCAGGCAGCCAGACATGAGAAGAATAATGCTTCCTAGAAGAAATTTGTTCATTTTATTTTCCTTAATTATTTCCAATTGCCCACATCCTTGGGGCAATCCTATTAAATCATGACAGCAACATAATGAGAAAGACAAGATTGAAGTTAATCTACAAGCAGGCAAGAACACTACAACGATGTCCGAGCCCAATAGCCACGTCGTCAAGTATCGATATACTTCGCTTCGTAGCCATCTCAAATCATATGACAACCGAGATGTTTAGTACTCGCCTTCTGTGGTGATATGGATGACTTCACCGCAATGTTTACAGTGAATCGCATCATGATCATGACGGTTTAAGCCGCATGATGGACATTCATAACGTACTTTGCCAGGACGAAAAATAGTTTGAATAAGCCTTAAAAATAATGAGATACCAAAGATCATGATAAGAACCGCCAGAATATGTCCATCATGTCCCACCAGCGTTATATCACCAAACCCTGTCGTCGTGAGTGTGGCTATAGTGAAATAAAGTGCATCGATATAATCATTAATATCGTCGTTTATGTGTACCTGACTCACATAAACAACGGCAGTAATCACAAAGATAAACACAAATAGATTGACGATACTAAACAACACATCTTCATGCATTCGCACGAAACGTGACTGCTTACGAAGATTTTTCAGCATGTGGTAAGAGCGTAGTAATCGCAGCGTACGGATCACTCGTAAGAAACTAAAATTCTCGGCCAAGGATGGTGCCAGCAGGGAAATAATAACAATAATATCGGCCAGTCCAACCGGGTGAATGAGATAACGTAGTTTTGACTTACAGATATATAACCTGGCCAATAACTCCAGCAAGTAGATAACACCAATCGCCTCTTCAAGCACATGAAAATCATCAATATGATGATAAAAAGAGGCTAATAAGAAATACAGGATAGTAATGGCATCAAATGCTAATAAGCCCCAACGAAATCGTCGGGCACCGGTGCTTGAGCCATGATAAAGATGGTCAATTTTATGATGTAATCGCTGCCAGAAAGTTGAATCTGGTGATGTTGCCTGCCCCATTCTGGGCTCCTGTTAATAATGTTTGCCTGAGTCTAAAACAATAACGAGTTCAGAGATAACTCTGTTTAGATAATGTTTTTTCCTTCCTCAGGATCACGTGCATTTTTTGCCTGCTCAATAATATCTTGTGTATCACTGGCCAGTTCTTGTGTGCTCACATCAGCATTGTCAGTATGTAGAGATTTTGTACTAGACGACTCTGACATCACTGCTTGTGGCTGCCCCGTTTGCACAACAGGCAATCCTTGAGGAAAGATGACCTCTCTAGCATCATCCGGCATATTGATACCTGCCGCTTCCAATTTTCGTACGGTTTTGTGCATCAGCACTGAAGCCACCTTATTTAAGGCATATTGGTGGCCATCGACCCAAAAATTAATCACGATATTAATCGTGGATGAGCCTAATGAGTCAATCAGCACCTGTGGTTCAGGATCTTTTAGCACTTCATTTTGTTCATTTAATACCGACAAAATGGTCTGCCTGGATTGCTGGATGCTGGCATCATAGGCAATGCCTATAATAAAACTGCCTCTTACCCAGGGATTCGCCGAGAAGTTTTTAATCACATTTTTATAGATGGTCGCATTGGGTATTTGAATATGATTGCCATCGAAATCAACCAAGGTTGTGCCACGGGCCGTCACCTTATTTACAACGCCTTTCAACCCTTGCACTTCGATGACATCACCAATTAAAAAGGGTCGTTGAACACTCAGCAGCAAACTTGAAATGAAATTTTCGGCGATATCTCTGAACGCAAAACCAATGATAATACCCAGCAAACCAGTACCACTGACAATGGCGAGTGCGGCCTGCGTTAAACCAACAATATTCAGAAAGATATACAAGCCGACTAAGATAATAAATAGACTGATAATGCGCCTGATCACGTTCTGAACCAGATTACTGCTACTGATATAAGCAATGGGATGCACCAGCAGAGTAGAAAAGGGCTTTGCCAGTAAAAAGAAGATAAGAAAGACCAGTAGACCAATAATAAAAGAAGGCATCACCCTTATCGTGGCCTCCCATAGTTCATTCATCTGTGCCGACAATATACTGATCGCGTCCGTTAATCCCACTGCGTCCTGTTCCATAGTGATGCCAAGTCTTATCAATAAATCAATGTTAATTAGAGTGGAGTTGAAACCATAAGGAGTACACTTTGCTTGTCTATATCCACCTTGGTTACTACCCCAGTTTTATCAATGCTTTTTATTTTGCATTGATGGAATCATCTTATAACTATTGCGTGTGGCTAAATGCACTTCTCGCAGAAAAAAGCCAGACCAATAACCAAGGCCATCGTCGAGCCCATAAATAACGCGCCTATCATCCAACGTAAATTGAAATCAAGCAGGGCTTCTAAAAACATCACAGAGACAACGGAGCAGATTAACAAAGCAGACAACACACACATGGTAATGGCATTACTGGCTGCTCGTCGGCGTAAACCCAATACAGCTATTTCTTCTCGACAAGGCTCAGACAGTTCCTTCCCTGAGGTCATTTTATCGGTTAACACTCTTGCTCGGTCTATGATACGCGCGAGCCGGTTCGCCATTACATTGAGAATACCGGCCATGCCGGTGAGAAGGAAAGCTGGTGTCAATGCCAACTGTACAGCATGGGTGACATCACCAAGATTGGCTAACCAGTTAATCATCGTAATGTGTTCTCTTAATTATCATGCGTTTTTTTATGTTGAGAGCATGTGAGACCGTACTCTATGTAAGCTATCGTTCATGCTTGTGTTTAGCGGACATATACTGTTGTTGAATACAGCCCGCTCATGAATCATTGGCTGGCCTGTCGGTAGTGCCCATGATCTATTTCAGGTAAGCTTTCAAAACTAGGTTTGGCAAAATAATATCCCTGCATGAGTTCAATTCCGGCATCTCGTAACCAGGCATATTCTTCATAGGTTTCAATGCCTTCCGCCAAGGTTGTAATATTCAACTCATCGAACATGGTTATACAGTTCTTGATAATAGCTTGACGTACCTTATTCGAATCAATATGTCTGATGAGCGCCATGTCGAGTTTAATGATATCTGTCTGGAAGTCAGCAAGCAGATTGAGACCAGAGTAGCCAGAACCAAAATCATCCACTGCAGTCTTGAACCCTAGCGACTGATAATAATCAACGATACGTTTGACATGTTCTGTATCATCTATTTTTTCCACTTCTGTAAACTCAAACATGATTCTCTCTGTGGGAAAATCATATTGTTTTGCCGCTTCGAAGGTGGTGCGAATACACCGTTCTGGTACATAAACCGCGTTAGGCAGAAAATTAATGCTCAGCATGGAAGTAATATTTAATTTTGATGCCAGCGAGATAGCTTTCACCCGGCAGAGCTGGTCAAAAAGATAACGATTACTATCATTGACTCGAGAGATTACAGAATATGCCGACTCGTTATTGATACCTCGGACTAGAGCCTCATACCCATAAATCGTCTCATTGCTGCAATTAATGATAGGTTGAAAGGCCATGGTAAAGTCAAAATCCAAATTATTGTCTTCTGTACAGCTTTGGCAGATTTTCTCTTCTAAATTCATGGTCTATCCCCTCCTTACTTTGGTTATGGCTTGTTACTGAGTTCTGTTAGTATTTGCGCCCCACAGAAAACAACTTAGCTTCATAACCTTATCTTTTTAAGACTTAATTTTATGGCCTTGACTCAAACTCAATGCGCTTTACCTACACATACTGAAGTACCTTGAAAAACTTGTCCATTACATGTCACTAACAGCAGGGCTTATACCGTTGCCAGGCTTTTTCTGAATAAGAACAGTGCCATCAAAAAAAGACACTACCTATCATTAAGTTAGCCAATAAATCCGGCCAGATAATGGCAAAATCAGCGCCCCGGTAAAGCACAGCCTGACTGGTACTGACAAAATGTGAGGTCGGAGCGAACTGCATAATATGTTGAACAATGTCGGGCATACTATCAAAAGGTGTCATGCCGCCCGATAACATTTGTAAAGGCAATATCAATAACAGCAATAAGAGACCGAGCTGGGGCATACTACGAGCCAGTGTGCCTAATAAAATCCCTAACGATGTGGTCGAGAATAAAAAGCAAGCGGTGCCCAGCTGAAATAACGCAATAGAACCCGCAATAGTCATATTCAGCCAGCCCTGAATAACCACATATAGTGAAAAGGTACTGGTGATTAGCACCACCAGTCCCATCGACCAAATCTTGGCGATCATAATTTGAAAAGGTGTAATAGGCATCACTAAGAGATGCTCCAGCGTGCCGTGTTCACGTTCACGAATTAATGCGGCACCTGTCAGAATGACTGACAGTAAAGTGATCATATTGATCAGCTCCATCACGCCACTAAACCAGGCACTATTCAGATTGGGATTAAATCGCATGCGAATAATTTGTTGCACAGCTGTTGACGATGCTGTGTTAGTAGTTTTCAGCAAATGTTGCACTTCTCTATCAATGATTTCACTAATATAACCAGCGCCAATAAACGCCTGACTCATCATGGTGGCATCTATAGCCAGCTGAATTTCAGGCTGGCGACCAGCTAATAAATCTTTTTGAAAATCAGGGGGAATATCTAATACAAAGGTATACATTCCTGTATCAAGAGATTGATTCATCTGTGCGAGCGATATCTGTTCTGCCGGTTTAAAATGCGGTTCATAGAACGCCTCTGCAATATTGATAGATATCGGTGATTGATCCTCATCTACGATGGCAATGGGTGTGTTCTGGAGTTCTGTTGAGACGCTTTTGCCTGCTGAGTAGACCATCAATGTAAAAGCGATCAAAATGACCATCACCATCACGGGGTCCTGCACCAATGTCCGTAACTCTTTTACGCCAAGATTGACAATATTTTTCATACTACTCATTCAGCGATCCTGTTTCTTGAGTAATACAAAACTCAGAGACATGATGACGACAATAGCCATGATCATAGGCCAATAAAAAGCTGTTAATTCCTCAAAACCCAATCCTTTGGTAAACGCGCCACGACATATCAACAAATAATAAGAGGCCGGATACATATGCCCTATGACATAGCCAGCGCCTTCAAGAGAGTTAATCGGATTGATAAGTCCTGCGTAATTCACACAAGGCACAATACTGCTAATCATGGCCAGAAAGATGGCTGCTATCTGGGTTTTGGTAAAGGCAGAGATAAACTGCCCCATGCAAGTAGCCACAATAATATAAAGAAAAGTCCCCACCAGTAAGGCCCAAAAACTACCCGTTAAGGGCACATCAAAGACCATATAGACCAGCCACATCAACATCAGAAAATTCATCATGCCAATAATGATGTATGGCAATTGTTTACCTAATAAAAACTCAAGTCTATTGACCGGCGTGGCGTAGAAATTAGTGATGGATCCCAATTCTTTTTCTCTGACAATCGACAAGGCGGTGAGCATTGAGGTAATCATCAACAATAAAATGGGAATCACTCCAGGCACCATTGAAATCAGACTCTCAACCTGAGGGTTGTAGCGATACCTCGACACTAACTGATAGCTAGGGGTTACCTGAATACCTGACTCTCTGATACTGAGTGCTGACAAATAGCTGAGATGAAAGCCCTGCATATAGCCTTTGATCGTTTCAGCACGATATGGCATCGAACCATCAACCCAAACACCCACACTGGGCTGCTTACCATGACGCATATCTTTGCCATAGTCAGGCGGTATTTCGATAGCCACACCCAGTTCACCACTTCGCATGCGTTCATCCATGTCAGTGTCACTATAGAGTGGCTTTTTTCTTCAAAATAGCGCGAGCCCGCCAGGCTTTGAATGTAATCTCGGCTCTCAGGAGACTGATCCCGATCCATCACCGCAAAGGGAATATCTTCCACATCAAGGCTGATTCCATATCCCAACACAAAAAGCAGAATCACCGTCCCTAAAAAAGCAAAGACCAAACGCACCGGATCTCGTGTAATTTCTAAAGCCTCACGCAGACTATAGGCGAGTAATCGTGTTAATGAAAAACCACCATGATGGATTTTATCTTGTTGGCTAGACATCGCTTTATCGGATAACAACTCGCTATCATCACTCTCTTCAACTTGCTGCTCTGTCAAGTAGGCAATAAACGCATCTTCAAGATTATCGCCCCCTTGCTCTTACACAGTGCGTCGGGTGAATCCGTGGCAAGTACCGTTCCCGCATGCATGAGCGATATTCGGTCACAGCGCTGGGCTTCATTCATAAAATGAGTTGAGACAAAGATGGTCACACCCTGCTCTCGTGACAAGCTAATCAATATCTGCCAAAACTCATCACGTGCAATCGGATCAACACCAGATGTGGGCTCATCGAGAATGAGAATTTCGGGTTCATGAATGATCGCAACGGCCAGTGATAAACGTTGACGGATGCCTAATGGTAGATCCTTAGCGACATGAGCCTGATAACGTTTAAGGTCAAAATCGTTCAGCAACTTATCAATACGTTGTTGTTGGTAAGCTTTTGCCAAATCAAACAACCTGGCATGTAATACCAGGTTTTGTCTGACCGTCAGCTCTTCATACAGAGAAAAGCCTTGTGACATAAAACCAACACGTTGGCGTATAGCGATATCTTTAGCATCGACAACTTCACCAAACAAGCGTGCTTCACCAGCACTGGTCGGCAATAAGCCTGTTAACATTTTCATGGTCGTGGTCTTACCACAACCATTTGAACCCAGGAACCCGAAAATCTCACCACGCTCTATTTCAAAACTGACCTGATTAACCGCCGTAAAATCACCAAAGGTCTTTGATAAGTCTTTGGCTGAAATCGCGATCTTCTCAGACTGTTGTCGTGGCGGAACAGTGATTGTTTTATGGCCCTGCCGCTTATTCTCAGGTAACAGAGCGATGAATGCCTCGTCGAGATTACTTTGTCCGGTGTGTTTGATAAGTTCGGCAGGACTGCCAGTACCGAGTACTTGCCCCTCATCCATCGCAACCAAAAAATCAAAATTAGCCGCTTCATCCATATAAGCTGTGGCGATCAAGACACTCATCTGTGGTCGCTGGGCACGAATACGATCAATCAATGTCCAGAATTGACGGCGAGATAGCGGATCAACACCCGTGGTAGGCTCATCCAGAATTAATAAATCCGGGTTATGAATCAACGCGCAACATAAACCCAGTTTCTGTTTCATGCCGCCAGATAATTGACCAGCAGGTCGATCACGAAACTCATTCAACCCCGTGCTTTTCAATAAAAGCGTGATACGTGCCTCACGTTCATGAGGGGGTAAATTAAACAGACGAGCAAAGAAAATCAGATTTTCATGCACAGACAAGGTCATATAAAGATTTTTACCCAGACCTTGTGGCATATAAGCAATTCTTGAGCAAATAGCATGACGCTCGCGATTATCAGCCATATCAGCAGCTAAGACCTGACATTGCCCGCTTTGTATCTTTTTTACTCCCGCAATAAGTCCTAGTAATGTGGACTTGCCAACACCATCAGGCCCAATAAACCCAACGCGTTGACCAGCTGGGATATCAACTGACATCGATGCCAATGCCTGTGTATCACCATATCGATGACTGACATTATCAAGGCTAACGACTATATCGGCTGACATAACGTGTTAGTAAGTGGCGAGAGGTGGCACTTTTTCTGGCCACTGTGCATTGTCATCCAGCTTGATATACGCCACACCGGGAACCCCGGTTTTCACCTGCTCTGCATATTTCCTTAGAATGTCTTCTTCAATTTTGACTTTCACCCGAAACATCAGCTTTTCACGTTCTTCCTCTGTCTCAACAGACTTGGGGGTAAACTGCGCTTGTGGTGCGACAAAAGACACATGAGCCGGAATAGATACATTGGGATAGGCATCCAGGACAATTCTTACTTCTGCTCCTACACGGGTTTGTCCTGCTTGGTCTGTAGGTAAAAACAGATACATATAAACATCACTGACATCAATCAGCGTAATGACTTTACCACCAGCAGGCAGAACTTCACCCGGCTCAGCCAAGCGATAAAGCACTCGACCGTTACGAGGTGTGGTGAGTTGGCTGTCAGCAATCACCACTTGTGCTTTTGTCACCTCGGCCTTAGCTGCTTCAATTGCTGCTTGAGCTTCGGCAACTTGTACCGATGCAGCTTGCATGGTCGCTTGAGCCGTCGCTTTTTGTGTTTCTTTCTGATCCATCACTTCCTGACTCAGGTGACCTTTTTTGACCAAGACCTGAGTCCGTTCAAGTTCTTTTCTTGCTAGCGTTACTTCACTGCGTCGCTGCGCCAAAATAGCCTGTGCGTATTTTTTGGATTCATTCGCTTTATTCAGATTCGCATTAGCTACTGCCAGATTCGCCTCAGCTTGTTCGGTATCCATCACGGCCAGAACTTGACCTTGGGTGACCCAATCGCCTTCATTCACCTCAATTTGTTCAACTTTACCCGCCGTTTTTGTCGCCACATCAACTTCGGTCGCTTCAATTCGGCTATTTCCAGCAGCAAAGCCAGTGGGTAAACTCAACTCTTGTTCAGACTTCCAGTAATAGCTGGCCGCAGCGACGGCAACCACTATCAGTAATAAAATCAAATTTCGTAGTCGCAGCATGTGTTGTCTTTGTTATTGAAGAGAGATTGGTGTAAACATTACCCCAATAATACACAATAGCGAAATAACTGAAATGACAGAGATCAATCTATTTATCAAAATGACCTAGTTTCAGTTGCTTAACAGGCCAGAACTTCCATAACAAGCAGGATACTGTCCAGCAGATAAATGCCGAGGTGATGTCATGACTGATGAAATGGGCGCCACGTAATTGTTGTGCGAGACCGAAGATAACGCCAAAAGAGATGACGCCATACAACACTTTTTTAGCATGCTGAGGAAAAAGCTGCGTGCTGACAAAATACAGGCCAAAAAACATATAGGCAGAACTGGCATGCCCAGCAGGAAAGCAATGATCTGCACCTTGCATTGGCGACCATACACTATGCAACCAAAACTGATAGGGTCGTCCCCCACCAAATTCCATCACAGACCAGGGACAGTCGACCTGCGTCAGTCTTTTTATGGCACTCACCGTCAGTGTTGATGCAGGAATACTGATACTTAGATACGCTAAAGCATGGCGATATGGTGATAAATATCGCGTCAAAACACTGATGACATAGCTTAGTAATACAGTGATAAACAGGAGTACTGCCAGGTCGTGGCCGCCATCATGTAACCACGTTTGTGTCAGCCAATAATGCTTTAGTTGCCATTGACCACCTTCAAGCTGATACCAGATGGTGGCCACTAATTGATCCAGCTCGGTGACGGCAATAAAACTGAGCAGAACAAAATACAGTCCCCATAAGCGTACTAAATGATTCAGCATAGATTTAGCTATGCTGACAGCTGGCAAAGATATCTAAATCTGGATCGTATTTACCTGGCAGTAAGACATTATTCATCCCTAATAATGAATGGAAAATATTGTCGTGGCTGACCGCTTTGCCGGTTTCATTTTTCATACATACTGGGTCGATGTGATAGTCACGTTTATAGTTATCTGACAACCACACCACCATAGGTACATGGGTTTGCTGGCTGGGAGCAGCGAAATAGGGTGTACCATGTAGATACAGATTATGTTCACCTAAAGACTCGCCATGGTCTGAGACATAAATCATAGCGGTATCAATCGATTGAGAAGATAAATTATCCAGATACTGAATCAATTGAGCCAACACATGATCGGTGTATAAAATCGTATTATCATAGGCATTTCTCAGTTCTTCATTTGAACATTTCTGTAGTTCAGCGGTTTCGCAGATTGGTTTAAATTTCTCAAATGCAGACGGCACACGTTTGAAATAGGCAGGTCCGTGACTACCCTTCTGATGTAAGACAATCAACTGATCATCATCTGACTTAGCCACCAAGGCTTTTAGATTAGTCAGTAATACTTCGTCATAACACTCACCATCAGGACATAAATCTGTCAGATTAACGTCAGTTACTTTCTGGTGTTCTACACGATCACACACACCTTTACAGCCGCTGTTATTATCCAACCAACTTACCTTGACACCTGCAGCGGAAATAACGTCCAGCACACTTTCATAACCATGGCCTTTTTCATCGTCATAATCATCACGAGAAAACTGTGAGAACATACATGGCACTGACGTCGCCGTGGCTGTGCCACAAGACGAGGCATTATTAAAATACAGGCTGTTAGTTTTCTCTAACTCTGGTGTTGTCTCACGTTCATAACCATTCAGATGAAATGATTCTGCTCTCGCTGTTTCACCGACGACCATCACGGTCACTGTGCGATGCTTTTTCTCATGCGCTAAGCTGCCAAGTGCGGCATTTTGTGAAATAGGGATTAATGGTTTATCCGCTTCTGCAAATTGCTGTTTGGCAATTTTAGTGACCGCATAAATATAACTGGTCGGATTAATTAAATAACGTAAATCACGATGATTTCGGAATGTTGACGCGTAATCCTGATAGAAAAAAGCAGCAACCAACCCCATGGCTAAAATACTCATGGTGATTGAAAACGAGCTCATCAATAATTGCTTTGTCCAACGAACATGAACAATCCGCACTTTAGCAATCAAAAATGCTGGCAAAACACCCCATAGCAAGAAATGAATAATAAAACGTTTACTCAATAATTCCTTTGTTTCTGCTGTATCGGTTTCTAACACGTTTTGAATCATCGAGCTGTCGATATGTACACCATAGCTATCGATAAAATAGCTGGCTGCAGCAGAACACAACACAATGAAAATCAATACTGGTTTTATCAGGTATCGGGATGACACCAAATTGAATATCAGATTAAACAACGCCGTCATAAAGATGGCGCAAGAACCTAAGAACAAAAGATTATGTTTAGTGATTAACTGATTCGCCTGAACAATGCCTGCCCACAAGCCATTGTTATAAGCAAGCATCAGAAGTACTGAGAACAATAAGACTAAATTCTGAGAAGGAATTGCACGACGCATGGTAAACCTCGACCAAATTAATTTTGGCCAAGATTAATCCCTGCAACTTAAAAAATACTTAAACAAAAAAGCCACTGACGAATCAGTGGCTTTTCCATAGTCAAACAAACAAACCTTAAGCGAACCGGCCGTGACGATAATCATCAAAAGCTTGTTCAATCTGCTCGCGCGTGTTCATCACAAACGGACCGCCTCTGGCAATAGGTTCATTCACAGGCTGTCCTGATACAAGCACAAACTCCGTATCACGTTCACTGTTGACGCGGACTTTTGATCCGGTCTCCAATACGGCGAGTTGTTCAGCATTGAGTGGTCGCTGTTTATCGCCGACCTGTATCTGACCTTTCATCAGATACAGGAACGTGTTGTCCGTTTCCTTCACTGTTTGCTCAAACGTGACTCCTGCAGGTAAAAACACATGTAGGTACAGAGGATTAACAAACGGGTTATTAATCACACCACTCACGCCACTATCTGTCTGCCCAGCAATGACCTTGATTGCGGTACCATTGTCTAATCTGGCCACTGGAATCTGCTCAGCATCAAACTCCTGATACTTCGGTTCATTCATTTTTTCTGTTGCCGGCAGGTTCACCCATAATTGAAACCCAGCTAAACGTCCTTCTTTCTGCTCTGGCATTTCGGAGTGGATAATGCCTTTACCTGCTGTCATCCATTGCACACCACCCGTTTCAATAACACCGGCATTACCCGCACTATCTTCATGACGCATACGCCCTTCTAACATATAAGTCACCGTCTCAAAGCCACGGTGAGGATGTGGAGGAAAGCCAGCAATATAGTCCTGAGGTTTATCGGAACCAAAGGCATCAAACATCAGAAAAGGGTCAAGCATATTGAGCTGTGGTGAGCCGATAATACGAGTAAGCTGTACACCTGCACCATCTGAGACCCTGTCTCCATAGATGATTTGTCTTAATTCCCTTGTCTGAGTCATCACATTCTCCTGATAAATATTAGCTGACAAGATCAGCAACTTTTTGAGTCAATGTTTCTGTGTCTTGAATCAGACTGCCAGCATCCACCACAGTGACATCATGAATACCCAGAAAATTCATGACCTGATTCAGGTAAGTAGAAGCGTAATCCACTTCACTCCCCAGAGGCACGCCGCCAGAAGCCATCACCAGATACGCTTGTTTCGCCTTCAGCAAACCTTCAGGACCATTTTCTGTGTAACGAAACGTCACTCTTGCTCTGGCAACTTGATCGATCCAGGCTTTTAATACGGCTGGCACACTAAAATTATAAATAGGCGATGCAATCACCAGAATCTCAGCAGCCTGCAACTCTTCTACTAATTGATCCGACGTTTTTAACGCCTGTTTGTTTTGTTCAGTACGTTGCTCGGGGTCGGTAAAATTGGCATGAATCCAATCTTCATTGATAAAAGGAATACCTTTCGCTAAATCACGGGATTTGATGACAAAGCCCGATTGTTTTTGTAATGCTGATACCAGCTCAGCTGATACCTGACGCGTGACCGAATCCTGAAACCGTTCGCTACTATTAATGTGTAAAATTGTGCTATTCATGTCTACTCTCCTGTTTTCTTTGCATTACTTGATATTGTCAACCGCTAAACTGCCCGCACCATTGGCTACCAGTAACAACAAACCACCGGCAATGGCTAAATCTTTCATAAACAAAATACTCTGCATTTGATCAGCAAAATTATTATGGAAAATAGCTGCCGCTATCAGCGTGAAACCTGCTAGCAAAAACGCAGCAATTCGTGTTTTAAAACCAACTAAGATAGCCAAGCCACCGAGAATTTCAGTGGCAATCACCACTGGTAGCATTGATGTAGGGACGCCCATCATGCTCATATAACCTTGAGTCGCTTCATAACCTGCACCGAGTTTTCCTATACCCGCTGAAATAAACATCAGACTTAACAAAAACCGACCTGTCACTGTTGCTAATCCTGTGACTGCATTCATGTGATTTTCCTTATTGTTGTGTTGTAAAGATGGTTCAAAGTTTATCGTTTCCATATTTTTATAAAACAGTGTATAAATGAACTCATTGTTACCAGATAGAGAACAATAGAGATGAGTCAGTTAGAAGAAATGCAGTGTTTTGTGCGGGTAGTGGAAGCTGGCAGTATTACGAAAGCCGCTGAGCAAATGAATACGGTGAAGTCGGCTATCAGCAAACGGTTAACCGATTTAGAAAGACGACTGGGTATCAGCTTGCTGAAAAGAACAACACGTAAACAAACGCTCACTGATGCCGGTCGAAGTTATTACCAACACTGTGTCCGTATTCTCGATGATATTTATGAGGTTGAAAATGCGTTAGGTAGTGAGCAAACCTCATTATCTGGTCGTATCAGATTGTCTGCCCCCATTAGCTTTGGTTTGCTGCACTTGAGCCCGGCTTTACGCGAGTTTAATCAAATGCATCCAGACATCATTTTTGATATTGATTTTAGTGACAGACATCAGGACTTAGTCGCTGAAGGTTTAGATTTGGCCATACGTATATCTAATCTTACTGACTCAAGTATGATCGCCCGTAAACTGGCCTCTACCCGCCTTTATATCTGCGGCAGTCCTGATTACTTTACTCAAAATGGCTTACCTGAACAAACTGAAGACTTGTTGTACGGGCACGTAAAGCTGCAATATTCACATGTCAGTAGCAGTTGGTCATTACTGGACCATCAAGGTGAGGTGATGTCTGTTAACTTGCCTACAGTGCTGTCTTCAAATAATGGCGAATATCTACGGGATGTCTGTATAGATGGAAAAGGGTTAATTTTGAGCCCTGATTTTATTGCATTTTCTGCGCTCAAATCGGGCAAATTGATAACCGTTCTCGATAAGGCTCTGGTTCAGAAAGATATTGGTATTTATGCCATCTATCCACAGACACGCTTTTTATCACACCGCGTCAGGATTCTGATTGAATTTTTACAAGAATATTTTAGCCGGCTAAAAGACTGGGATAGTCCGAGTCTGTAATTACTTATCCATCGAGAGATAATAACTTAGCTCGGTTTGCTGACGCTTAACACAGGCGATCCCTTCTTTGATGGCTTCATCTGCACGATAAAACTCCAGAATACCGATATGAGAAAGGCGAGGATTTAAAATAATTTCGGGTGGATCACCGGCCATTCGGCTGCGGGTAATTCTGTCCTGTGTAATATTAATCGATGCGGCAATGGCATCTAATAAAGCGGGCGCCTCTTCTTTTTGTTCACGACGTTTGGGAAACAAATTATTGGTGTAGTCCGTCACCATATGACTGACTTTTCCACTCCAACTTTTCGGTGGTTCTGATGCTATTGATGGCTCTACATCATCAATATCTGTTCTGAAGTGTTTGCCCACAATGCCGCTATTGAGGTTCACAGCAATCACCACATCCGCGCCCATGGCTCGGCATAAAGACACCGGCACAGGATTAACGAGCCCTCCATCAATCAACCATCGATTATTATGCTTTATTGCCGGAAACAAGCCAGGTAAAGACATGGAAGACCATACTGCATCCATCATATTGCCACGTGTATTCCATATTTCGCGGCCACTATACAAATCTGTTGCAACAGTAGCAAAACGGCTCTGCATATTCTCTATCTCAAGCTCCTGTTCCACCACATATTCATTAAGAAATGTACGCAGACGGTTTTTGTTTACAAAACCTTGCAGAGACCGGTTAATGGCAAAGTATTGAGCCGTTTTTAATTTATCCAATTGCAACACCCAGTCATTCAGTTTGCCGAGATTGTTAGCGACATAAGCAGCCCCAACCAAAGCACCTATTGACGTACCCGTTACAATGTCTGGAGTGATGCCAAGTTTGTCCAGTTGCTTGATAATACCGATGTGCGCCCAACCACGTGCAGCGCCGCTACCCAAAGCAAGACCGACCTTTAACTTACTGCTCAACTTAACACCTATTTGTTATATTTTTCATATAAATAAAGAGTATTTTTAAAGTAATGACCGAACAAAGTGAACTGTTATTCGTATACGGCACATTGATGAAAGATACACATCATCCCATGGCAAAGTTACTTGCAGAACACAGCGAGTTCATCTGTCGTGCCACTCTGCAAGCACAACTCTATCTCATTGACTATTATCCTGGTGCCATTTTATCTAATAATGAACACGACATCGTATACGGTGATTTATATAAGTTGTCTTCAACTGGCTGGCTACTGAATCAGCTCGATGATTATGAAGAATGTTCTTCTGCTTTTCCTGAACCACATGAGTATCAACGTCAGCAGGTCACGGTTCAAACCATAAATAGCACTCTCAAAATATCGACGGCTTGGGCTTACCTTTACCAATACCCTGTTGAGAATAAACAGCGAATTAGCGATGGACAATTCAATATGCATTTTTCTGATGGCAAATAATATCTAAAGCTTCTTCAAAGTATTCCGATAGTTATGTATATAAATTGACTTTTCAAAGACAATGAACGAAATACCTAAGCTTTATCACAATGCGATGATCACCATTAGCCCGCCATCACAGGTCGAACCTGCTCGCCCTGCTGCACAGGAAGCGAAACTGACCAACGATGCAGATCGTCGCCAACGTTATGACCGTAGAAAACGTAATCAAAAACCCTTCATAGAACGCCGCGTTTCTTCAGACCGTAGAGCACAAAGGTTTGAAGCAAAAGCCTAGCAGCATTTAATCAGCTAAAGGTGGAAAATCCGCCGCATATTTTTGGATCCATTCCTGTGCTGCCTCGTCACTTGTCAGTTGACGTCCTGTTTTAGCTTTGATGCGCTTTTTATAATCTTCTATATAACAAATTTGTTCGACCATCCTGAGAGCATATCGGACGGCTTTATTCTGAAATGAAATACCCACCAGATACTCATCTCCTTCCAGTTTACACCAACTCACTATGCCTTTTGCAGTAAAGGTGGGTTTTGAGGTGAGAATATTTACTTCAACGACATTGCCTGTAGCAAGCGTCACTTGTGAACGAAAACATAGACCTCCCTTGCTGACATCTTTCAAAGGTACCTGTTTTTTCTCTTCGCCTCGCTTAACCTGAATAGGCACACTACTGGGGTGACGGATAAACCGTCTGATTTCTTCTATCATTTCAAAAACTTTCAATCCTTTTTCAGCACATTTTTAAAACAATTTTTTCAGTTTATCCTGAACAAGACCCAAGCGGCCAGTTTTCACAGCCCCACGTCGTATTCCTTTGACAGGTGCTATGTAGTATAAATCACCATTTTTCCCTTCAAGCTGTTCGGGCACCCCCACTGACTTTGCCAGTCTGGCATTGGCTCTAAGGTGTTGAAACTCACCATGAACAGGAATAGCACAAGCGGGTTTAACCCAGCGATACATGGCTTTCAACTCTTCCATCGCCGGATGACCAGAAGCATGAATTTCCAGTCGGCTGTTATCCACCGTAATCACGTCCACCTGCATGCCTTTGAGCCGTTCAATTAATGCTTCAATCGGTAATTCATTACCAGGAATCACTTTGGAACTGAAAATAACCGTATCCCCAGCTTCTAGTTCAATATCACGGAAACTGTTCTGACTGAGTCGGTTTAGCGCTGTTCTGGGTTCTCCCTGACTTCCCGTTGCAACTAATAGAACAGTATCGCGCGGCAGAAAACCTAAATGATGCGGGTCGACAAAGGTTTCAATGCCATTCCATAGACCCACACGTTTGGCTGCTGAATACGTGTTTAATAGCGAGCGACCTAATAAGCCGAGGTGTCTTCCCGTTTCTTTAGCAATATCTGCTACCGTTCGTAAACGGGCAATATTGCTGCCAAAGCAGGTGACTACAACCCGCCCTTTTGCCTGTTCTACATGATGTTTCAGGCCTTTGTACAACGTTGCTTCAGATGTTGACCAACCAGGTACATTGGCATTGGTCGAATCACACACCATCACATCAACGCCCAGCTCACCCAGCCGCGCATAATCTTCTTCTTTATAGGGTTCGCCCACCACCGGTGCGGAATCAAGCTTCCAGTCAGCGGTATGAAACGCTTTACCAACAGGGGTGGTGATCAATAAAGCAAACGGATCAGGAATGGAATGTGTTAGCTGGATCCACTGCACATTAAAGACGCCTATTTGTCTTGATGCATGTGCCTCAACCACATGGACTTTCACTTTTTTGATTAACCCGGCTTCAGCCAGTTTTCTGCGCAGAATTTCTGCCGTATAAGCTGTGGTGTAGATAGGACAACGAAACCGTTCCCACAAATAAGGAACAGCACCGATGTGGTCTTCATGAGCATGGGTGATGACCAGACCATCCAGTTGTTCTTTTCGATCGACAATAAATTGTGGATCAGCCATCTGCACATGGGCTTGAGCACCTTCTACTGGTTCACCGTCAATATCTGTTTTTGCCTCAAACGTCACCCCACAGTCCACCATTAACCAACGGCCATCATGGCCATAAAGATTCAGGTTCATGCCTATTTCGCCGGTTCCTCCCAGTGGCAAAAACCAGAAGTCAGACTCATCAGGTGTCATACGTGTCCTTTTGTAGCTTGCTATCGTTTACAGTTAGTTTGGCAGGGTTTTGTCAGATAGGAAAATATCATACGCATTCTGAATCGATTACGGTTACAACAGAACCGTATTTTTTACTATTACTCTTTTAAAAATAAGGAGTTCCGGCTCAGTGATTCGTTCGAGGTTCAACAATGGTATAATTGCCGGCTGCTTTTTTGTAAGTCATTGATTTAATGACCTAAGAAAACCAATGGAGAGAGACCATAATAATGACAACATCAAACTTAATGACAGAAGGTTTAAACCTGATGCTTATCGGCATGAGCTTCGTCTTTATATTTCTGACGTTGCTGGTGTTTGCCACCACCATCATGTCACGCATTATCACCAGTTACGAAAAAAATGTAGGTGTCTTACCAGAAGAAGGTATTTCTTCACCTACGGCCGTCATCAGTCCGGCGATGAATCAATCCCAACATGCTAATGATGACAAAAACCTTATTACTGTGCTCTCAGCGGCAGTACACAAATTTCGTTCACGCCACAAATAACCCCAGATTTAGGCTATTTCGAACCAATTAAAAGGCCATGAATATGACCGAAGTAAAAAAACCTCTAGGCATCACAGATGTCGTTTTACGTGATGCACACCAATCACTCTTTGCAACACGTCTTAGACTCGATGATATGTTACCCATCGCTGATAAGCTTGACCAAATAGGCTTCTGGTCAGTAGAAAGCTGGGGTGGTGCCACTTTTGATGCCTGCATTCGTTATCTTGGTGAAGATCCTTGGCATCGTATTCGTTCACTGAAAGAAGCCATGCCTAATACTCGTCAGCAAATGCTGCTACGTGGTCAGAATTTATTAGGCTATCGTCACTATGCAGATGATGTCGTTAAAAAGTTTGTCGAAAGAGCGGCGATCAATGGCGTTGACGTCTTCCGCGTGTTTGATGCGATGAACGATCCGCGTAACCTGGAAACAGCCATCAAAGCTGTGCTGGAAAATGACCGTCATGCTCAAGGCACTATCGCTTACACCATCAGTCCGGTTCATGATCTAAATTTGTGGTTAGACATGGCTAAACGTATTGAAGACATGGGTGCCCACTCTTTATGTATTAAAGATATGGCTGGTTTGCTTAAGCCTTATGTGGCTTATGAATTAGTTCAAAGCCTTAAGCAAACGATTGATATCCCAATTCATATGCAGTCTCACGCCACTACTGGCTTATCAACCGCCACAATTATGAAGTGTGTGGAAGCCGGTATCGATAATGTTGATTCGGCTATTTCATCGATGTCGATGACCTACGGTCACTCGGCAACAGAATCTGTGGTGTCCATTTTTGAGGATACGGATCGCGATACGGGTCTTAATATCGAACTCCTTGAAGAAGTCGCCGCCTACTTCCGTGATGTGAGAAAAAATACGCCCAGTTCGAAGGTTCATTACGTGGTGTAGATTCACGTATTTTGGTTGCACAGGTGCCTGGCGGTATGCTGACGAATATGGAAAGTCAGCTGCGTGAGCAAAATGCGTTAGATAAAATGGATGCAGTTTTAAAAGAAATTCCACGTGTTCGTGAAGACTTAGGCTTTATTCCTCTAGTCACGCCTACCTCACAAATTGTCGGTACACAGGCCGTTATCAATGTGCTGACTGGCGAACGCTACAAGACCATTGCAGCAGAAACCGCCGGCATTTTGAAAGGTGAATATGGTGCAGCGCCAGCGGCATTCAATAAAGAGCTGCAAGATCGCGTTCTGGAAGGCGCCGAGCCTATCAGTTGTCGTCCTGCTGATCTCATTGAAGCAGAGATGGAAAAACTCACCACCGAACTCCTTGCTGTCGCCGATGAAGAACAAATTGACCTGGCAGAAGGCGAACACCAAGTCGATGATGTTTTAACGTATGCCCTGTTTCCACAAATTGGTCTTAAATTTCTTAAAAACCGTCACAACCCAGACGCATTTGAACCTGTTCCTGTTATCGATAACACACCATCAGCCAACCGTTCTGCAAGTCAGGAACATGAAACTTATACCATTAAAGTCAATGGTCAAAGTTACGTCGTTCAGGTGAATGAAGGAGGTGATATCAGTCATGTTGAATCCTCATCACCTGCACCGACTCAGAGCACGCCAGCAGGCGAAGGTGACCCCGTTGAAGCGCCGCTGTCAGGCAATATCTGGAAAATCGAAGTCAGCGTAGGTCAACAAGTCAACGAAGGTGACACCCTGTTAATTCTCGAAGCGATGAAAATGGAAACACAAATTGTGGCTTCCAAGTCCGGGACGGTATCGTCCATTTTTGTTAAACAAGGTGATTCCGTCAAAGTCGGTGATCAGCTGGCCACTATCGCTTAATTGGGGGATATCATGGATAAACTACTTCATCTCTGGCAAGTAACAGGTTTTAACCAAATGACACCAGGCCAAGGTGTCATGATTCTTATTGGTATGTTGCTGCTGTATTTGGCCATCAAGAAAAACTTCGAGCCGTTATTGCTGGTACCTATCGGTTTTGGTGGTGTGTTAGCCAATATTCCAGGTGCTGGTTTGGCAGAAGCCAATGGTATTTTGCATATTTTCTACAGTGTCGGTATTGAAAGTGGTGCCTTCCCACTCATTATATTTATGGGTGTCGGTGCCATGACGGACTTTGGTCCATTGCTTGCCAACCCCAAAACGCTGTTTCTTGGAGCTGCCGCTCAGTTTGGTATTTTTGCGACATTGATGGGCGCTGTTGTTTTAGCTCATTATGGTATTTTTGACTTTAGTCTGGCTGACGCAGCAGCGATTGGTATTATCGGTGGTGCAGATGGACCAACATCTATTTATGTGGCGAGTAAGCTTGCCCCAGACTTATTGGGTGCTATTGCTGTAGCGTCATATTCATACATGGCATTAGTGCCATTAATTCAACCTCCTATCATGCGTGCGCTGACTAGCGAATCAGAGCGCAAAATAAAAATGGTACAACAGCGTCACGTTTCACAACGTGAGAAAATCGTCTTCCCATTGTTATTACTGATTCTTGTCGCCTTTTTACTACCCGATGCAGCGCCATTACTCGGTATGTTCTGTTTTGGTAACTTAATGAAAGAATGTGCGGTAGTGGATCGTTTAAGTAATACGACTCAAAACTCGCTGATTAATACAGTCACCATCTTTTTAGGATTAGCTGTAGGCTCAAAATTAAGTGCTGATAAATTCCTGGATTTACAAACTCTAGGGATTTTGGTTCTGGGTATGGGCGCATTTGCTATTGGTACGGCATCAGGTGTCATCATGGCTAAAGTGTTAAACAAGCTGATTAAAGAACCTATCAACCCACTGATTGGTTCGGCGGGTGTTTCTGCTGTACCTATGGCAGCTCGTGTATCGAATAAGCTTGGCTTGGAATCTGATCCGCATAACTTTTTGTTAATGCACGCGATGGGACCGAACGTTGCCGGTGTCATCGGCTCAGCCGTGGCTGCGGGTATTCTGATTAATTACGTTGGTGCATAAAAGACTAATAGACACCTTATCTCTTTGATAAGGTGTCTATTCTTCATCGATGATTCTGGCATTAGCGACTTTATTGGCTATACCGCTAATCGCACAACGGTAATCAGAAAAGGTCGACTTGGCTCTAACTTCGGCCAACCAATGCCCTTTTTCTACATATCCTTCTTCCAAACCGCTCAGCTTGAGATGATATTCATCAGCAACTTCCATCAGTCTTACATCTGTCATGCCTGGTTTGATTTCACGGCAGAAATTATCAATATGCTCCGTCTCCCATATATAAAAGATGGGATAAATGATCACGCCAATCACCAAAATTTGTATTAGATTTACCAGTAATTTCATTCGCAAACACTCCGTGTTAACTCAGCCAATATATAAGTATCTGAGTTAATAGTGCGCGACTTAATTCACAGTACGAGATAAATTAGTGGTGTTGACCTCACAAATCGTTATCACCCTGTCATAGATACCCTTTATGATGGGTATTTTTTGAGAGAAGCGACTATGTCCCAGACAATCGAAGTGGAGCTGACCAGCTCACCCGTAGAGTTATATAAAGTGCTTAAGTTTGAAGGTATTGCAGCCAGTGGTGCTGAGGCCAAGCTATTCATAGAACAAGGCCTCGTTTCTGTGAATGGTGAATTAGAAACACGCAAGCGCAGAAAAATTATCCCAGGTGATGAAATCGATTTTGAAGATATCACCTTAGTCATTACTGAATAACCATTTATTATTAAATAATTCTTCATAGTGGTCATTACGCTACTTGAGAATCACTACCTATACTTACAATCTTATATGCAACTGAATACGACCGTGCCCTGGGGACGAAGTCTGCAGGAATATCAAGACATGTTTCTACTTCGCGAAAGTGAGTTGCAATCGTCTATATTGGCGTGTGCTGATGGACCAGCCAGTTTTAATACTGAAGCAAGAAAACAAGGGGCAAAGGTCACGTCTGTGGATCCCCTATATCAGTTTACTGCTGAGGAGATTAAAACACGTATTAATGTGGTGGCAGAGGAAGTTATCGGTCAGGTAAAAGCACATCAAGATGATTTTTTCTGGACAGCTTTCGCTAATCCCGAGGCCTTGTATCAGCAGAGAATGCGATCGATGCAACTGTTTTTAGATGACTATGCCATGCCGGCATCATCTCCCTTTTACATTTCTGCTCAACTACCAGAATTACCTTTTGCAAATAAGCAGTTCGACTTGGCGCTATGCTCACATTTTTTGTTTTTATATAGTGAACATTTCGATGCTCAATTTCATCTCGATTCGATGCATGAACTTTGTCGAGTTGCGAGCCAAGTCAGAGTCTACCCTCTTGTTGGGTTGGACAATACACCCTCACCTCATCTAGGCTTAATAGTAAAAGAATTAAGTCGACAAGGGCACGAGGTAAAACAACAGACAGTCGACTACCAGTTTCAAAAAGGCGCCACACAAATGTTAGTGGTCAATACAGCCCCATAAGACAACATACAAAAAGGGAGACACATGCGAATTTTAATGATTTTGACATCTCACGATACCTTAGGTGATACAGGTAAAAAAACCGGTTTCTGGTTAGAGGAGTTTGCCTCTCCGTATTATGTATTCAAAGATGCTGGCGTTGACATCACGCTGGCCAGCCCAAAGGGTGGCCAGCCCCCACTGGATCCCAAAAGTGACGATCCAGACGCACAAACAGAATCAACAACACGCTTCAAGCAAGATAAAGAAGCTCAAGCAGCACTTGCCAATACTCTGGTCTTAGAGAGTGTTCAGGCAGATGATTATGATGCGGTGTTTTATCCAGGAGGCCATGGTCCTTTATGGGATCTGACTGTCTCTGAGAAATCGATTGAACTCATTCAGCAATTCATCTTTCAAGATAAACCAGTGGCCGCAGTCTGCCATGCACCAGCCGTGTTACTCAATGTAAAAACACTCACCGAAGAACCATTGGTTAAAAACCTGTCAGTCACTGGGTTTTCAAATTCAGAAGAAGATGCTGTGGGCCTTTCCGATGTTGTTCCATTTTTACTTGAGGATGAATTAAAAGACGCTGGTGGCTACTACCATAAAGCTGATGACTGGGCTCCGTTCTGCTGTGAGGATGGTTTATTAATCACTGGACAAAACCCACAATCATCAGAAGTCACAGCTCAAGCCTTACTGAGTCGCCTCCGTAAATTTGCCTAAACTGATATAATGCGGCTTTTATCAAAAATTAGAGAGATAACATGGCAAAAGCAACAGCAAGACATATCCTGGTTGATAGTGAAGAAATCTGTTTAGAACTTAAACGTGAAATCGAACAAGGTGCCGATTTTGCTGATATTGCTAAAGAACACTCTTCATGCCCTTCTGGTCGTTCAGGTGGAGACTTAGGGGAATTTGGTCCCGGAATGATGGTGCCTGAGTTTGATAAAGTGGTTTTTTCTGCTCCAGTCAAAACTGTACAAGGCCCTGTAAAAACACAGTTTGGTTATCACTTATTAGAAGTCACCAGCCGTACTGAATAAGGCATAAAAAAACCCGGCTTTCGCCGGGTTTTTTATTTCAATCTGAAACGTGCTTATGATTGACGAGCGTGCGTCTGTAAATAAGCATCACTGACAGGGTTGAACTGTTGCTTGCGCAGCAGTGATTTTTGGCTATCCAACTGCTCTTTGAAACTTAAAACAACAGGCTGTTTTTTTGCTTGCACTTGCATGTAACGGTCAGAGAAAAAGTTGAAAGCATGTGGGCGTAACTGTGTTTTTTGTAACTGTAATTGCTCAGAAAATGTTCTGCTTTCAATATCAGCAAATGCAGGCGCTACGACAAGGCTCAATGCAGTTAAAGCAGCAAGAGTTGTTTTTTTCATTTCAGATTCCTTCCTCAGGTTAAATAAAATTCAGTTGTTCTAGGACTATCTAGCTTAGGAAATAGAATAGAATAATGAGAATGAAATAGATGCAGCAGAACCTCCCATTCGCCATGACAGAAAATCCTTTTGATTTAGGAAGCGCTTCCTGCTCTACGGGAAGATATGACCTGAAGGATTAGCAATTAAGACTGTTCAAGTTGATAATCGGGTAGATGTGCCAGCAGTTTTTTACCATAACCTTTTGTTAATAAACGTTTATCAAGAATAGTAATTCTTCCCGAATCGGTTTCCTTTCTCAGTAACCTGCCACATGCCTGAATGAGTTTTACGCTCACGGCTGGCAATGACAGCGCAGTGAAAGGCTGGCCCCCTTTACGGATTATCCACTCTTGTTTCGCCTGTTCTATAGGTCTGGTAAATACCGGAAATGGCAGTTTAGTGATGATCACATGCGTGCATAGATGACCGGGGAGATCCACGCCTTCTGCAAACCGATCCAAACCAAAAATAATACTGCCTTTCCCTGATTCGATCTGACGAATATGCCGATGCACCATATTTTTAGGTGACAAACTATCGCCCTGCACCATAGTTATGGCTGTAATTGCTGCTGGACATTGTCTGTATACCGCCTCCATGACCAGTTTTGAGGTAAACAGCACCAGAGTTGCCTCTTTTGTATCAATAATATCGGTCAGTTTTGTAACGACTTCCTGTTGCCATTGCTGCTGTTGTTCATTTGGCTGAAAGCGCATATCAGGAATATGCAGGATCGCTTGTTTTTGATAGTTGAACGGCGATGGCACGGCGAGAAAATGCTGTTCATCAAAGCGATGCAAACCGCAGTCAAGTCTAAAACGGTGGAACAAGCCCATACCCCGTAAAGTCGCCGAGGTCAGCACCACACCATAGGAACGTGACCATAAACTTCGATCAAGAAAGTAGGCAGCGGTCATCGGGCCAGCATGGATGACCAAGGTTTGCTGCTTAGAAAACGATTCCACCGAAAGCCAACGCACATTAGGCGGGCGGTCCTCCTGATCTGGCTCGAGAAATAAAGCCATAAAATCAATCAGGTAACCGAATATATTCTGGACGGTGCCCACTTGTGGCAATAAGGCCTCACCCACTTTATTGGATAATTGTGTTTTTTCCAGTCCCTCTTTGATCCATTTTGCTAATACCGAGTAATGTTTGTATATGGAATTGGCTCGCTGCAATACCCCCTGACACGGGATTAATAAGGCATTCACCAAGGGACTATTCCAGAAAATACGCGGCTCACTGATATGCTTTTCTAATAAATCCTGCACGACGCCATCACTGTGCAAAATCGTCTCAATCTGTTGCAGATGGCTGATGACTGCCGGTAAGTCCCGTCGTAATTCTGACAGCATATAACCAAAATCATGTTGTCGATAAGCTAAAGCGGATGGAATTTTTTCAGCACACTGTCTGCTGTTTCAGTAGTTTGATAAAGCTGAATAAAATTTAATGCTTTGGCGGCATGATCCAACGCTTTTCGTGGCAAGTTATGGGCTTCATCAAATACAAACAGGATTTCTTCCGGATTTGGCAATACCAGTCCGCCCCCAGATCGGCATCGCTTAAAATTAAATCATGGTTTGCCACGATAACCTGAGCAGCCGTCATTTCACGACGTAATTTATAGTAGGGACACCGCATATAAAAGGAACAGCTTTTTCCGGCACAGCCTTCTGAGTCTGTCGATATCTGCTGCCACAGTTCTGCATCAATTTTATCGCGACGGCTATCTCGATCGCCATCCCAGCTTTCCTGCTCCCACTCGCTCATCAACT
The DNA here is from genome assembly GCF_030296755.1 of Methylophaga marina. Classification (NCBI taxonomy): domain Bacteria; kingdom Pseudomonadati; phylum Pseudomonadota; class Gammaproteobacteria; order Thiotrichales; family Piscirickettsiaceae; genus Methylophaga; species Methylophaga marina. Next base: position 2,844,446 of record NZ_AP027741.1, on the reverse strand, counting down.
GTTTCGCCTGGGCGAGATGAAGCACCTGCTGATACTTTTCATCTACATGGATATTGAGGGATTGTTGTTCAGGAGTCGTAGCGGTTTGACTTAATTTACTCGGACAGACGTAACGACGACGCCCTTTTACCTGAACAAAGCGTATAGGTTCTTCCAGCGCGGCAGAGAAGCGCGGTAAATCCTTTTGAATAAGCTGTTGTTGTAAGTTAACTGTCGCCGTACTAATCACCAGCATTTTCTTCTGTAACAATGCGGTTTGAATCGTGCCGGTCAGATAAGCCAGTGTTTTCCCCACGCCAGTCGGTGCCTCGACGACAGCAATGCGCTTCTGTGGTGGTTTTAACATGGCCTGAGCAATAAACTCGCTCATTTGTACCTGTTGTGGACGCGCCTTAAAATCAGGCATCGTCGTTTCGATGCGCTCGAATAGTGTTGTTACTGCCGTCACACGCCTACTCTATTTTGTAAACGTTCACCATTGAGATAAGCCAACACATTCGTCACTGTCGTTTCGGCAATATGTTGAACGGCTTCCTGTGTGAAATAGCCTTGATGACCCGTCACTAACACGTTTGGAAAGGTTAACAAGCGTTGAAACAAGTCATCTTGAATAATATCCAGTGAATGGTCTTCAAAAAACAAACTACCTTCTTGTTCATACACATCAATACCAAGATAGCCAATTTGTTGAGATTTCAGCCCATCTAACACAGCCCGGGTATCCATTAACGCACCGCGACTGGTGTTAATTAACATGACACCCGCTTTCATATTGGCAATGCTGTCATGATTAATCATGTAACGAGTGTCACTGGTTAACGGACAATGCAGGCTGATAATATCTGATTGTTTCACAAGTGTGGTTAAATCGGACGTTTGGAAGCCTTGTTTAATACAGTGTTGCGAATTAATAGGTTCATAAACCATCACCTCACAACCAAATGCCTGCATCCTCTCTGCGACTAATAAACCAATTTTGCCACCGCCAACGATCCCAACTTTTTTCTGGTAAAAATCAAAGCCAAGTAAACCATCCAGAGAGAAATTACCATCACGCACACGATTATAGGCACGAGGAATTTTCCGGCTCAATGACAGCATCAGTGCAATAGTATGTTCAGCAACTGCATAAGGTGAGTAGGCAGGAACGTTGACCACACTCAACCCTAATTCTTTAGCAGCTCTGAGATCGACCTGATTATAACCAGCACAGCGCAAAGCAATCAGTCGTGTGCCACCTGCCGCTAAGATATGAAGGGTTTCCCGGCTTAAATCATCATTCACAAAGGCACTGACAATCTCATAACCTTGTGCCATCACCGCGGTTGATGGGTTGAGTGTGACTTCATGACAGATAAACTCAATCGTAGGCACAGTCGCTTTTAATAAAAAGCGTTCATCGTATGACTTGGCACTAAACACAGCAATTTGATGAGTGGGCATGGCTTATCTACCTAATATGACTGATGGTCAGTTATGTGTATCTGTATTCGCTGGCATTAATTCATCAACCAGGAACTGCAAGGATTTTTGGCCTCGAAATTCATTCACAGCTATTTTATAACGGACTAATACTAAACTGTTTTCAGCTAACCAGCTCGGTTTATCCTGACCAAATGCCATGGCATTGATTTGCCTGTTCCCATTCATCTCAAGTTGCAATCTTAGATGGTTCTGCTGCTGCCCTACCAGACGAAAATGACTTACTTTAAACACGCCATGAAATCTGGGTTCTTCGAATCCCTGTCCCCATGGTGCGGCTTCTGTTAATAGCTCAGCAAAAGATAATTGGCAGTCTGCTTCACTTAGTTCACCATCTGAAGGTAACTGCTGCAAATATGTCTCGGATGACACCATTTCATTGAGTGCAGATTCAAAAGCCTGATTAAACTGGGCTAAATCCCCTTTCTTTATTGTTAAACCTGCTGCCATGGCATGCCCACCAAAGCGCTCTAACAGTTCAGGATGTTTGGCTGCTACACGAGCTAGGACATCTCGAATATGTATGCCAGGAATAGAACGGGCCGATCCTTTGACTTCATCGTCATTCCCAGGCGCGAAAGCAATCACCGGACGATAGGTTTTTTCTTTAATGCGAGAGGCTAAAAGACCAATCACGCCTTGATGCCAGTCTTCATCAAATAAGCAATAGCCGGTCCTTAAGGTATTTTCTTCAATATCAATCTGTTCCAGCATCTTCAATGCATCTACTTGCATTGTTTGCTCAACAGCGCGCCTTTCCAGATTAATACTGTCCAGCTGTGTGGCGATATTCAGTGCCTGCTGAACATCCTCTGTCAGCAATAAATTAATGCCGAGGCCCATATCTTCCATACGTCCAGCCGCGTTCAATCTGGGCGCTATACTAAATCCTAAATCTGAAGAGACCAGTTTTTCTCTTTCACGACCGGCGATTTGAATCAGTGCTTGTATTCCGGTACAGGCTCTCCCCCGCCGAATCCGCTGCAATCCATGATTGACCAAGGTGCGATTTAATTTATCCAGTGGGACCACATCCGCAACTGTCCCCAAGGCGACAAGATCGAGCCAATCCCCCACTTTGGGTTCAGGCACAGACGCCTGTTCAAACCAGCCTATTGTTCGTAAATGCTGCCTTAGTCCTAGTAACACATAGAAACAGACACCCACACCAGCCAGGTTTTTATAAGGGAATGGATCATCTGCTTGATTAGGATTCACAATGGCATCGGCTTCCGGTAATGTCTCACCGGCAAGATGATGATCAGTCACCAACACTCTCATGCCACGTTGATGCGCCGCTTTTACCCCTGATATGGATGCGATGCCATTATCGACAGTGACAAGTAAGTCAGGCTGTTCCAGCGCTGGAATATCATCAAGTAAAGCCGGCGTCAGCCCGTAACCATGGATAAAGCGATTAGGGACGATATAATGAATCTGTTTCAACCCCATTGACTGTAAACCACGTATCGCCAAAGCACAGCTAGTGGCACCGTCACTATCAAAGTCAGCCACAATCGTGACTTTCCATTGTTCTTTTAACGCCGTTGCTAATAATTCAACCGCCGCCTGCATACCAAGCAGTTGTTCTGGCCTAGGTAAGTCAGCCAGTTCAAAATATAACTGCTTCACATCAGTAATCCCGCGTGCGGCCATGATTTTTCGCAAACTGTCTGGCCATGTTTCAGGGAGCTTTTCCCAGCCATCATGAGACCGCGCAACAATGTCAGGCAATACACTCATAACCAGATTTTCCAGACAGATGCAGCGGTTAACTGGTAATGTCCCCAGCCCGGAATAATAATATTGATGCTATCGAGTTGAAAACGTTTCAATGCTTTATAGATAGGTGTAAACCAATTTTTATCAAGTGCTTCCAATTGCGAAGCCCAATCTTTATCTGAATCAAAGTTCACGAGATGAAGCGCCTGATTTGCCTGAATATCAGAAAAACCATGAATATCATCTCGCCATGTCGAACCACTATGGTCACTTAAAGACGCCAGTATTTCATCCTGACCAGACACATGTGACCAAGCCTGCCATTCAGTAGGCATGGCACCCTTCCCCCAGAACCAGACACTATTGATCGGCACTTTGCCTTCAGCTTCTCTGGTTTGATTCACCGGACAATCAAATAGCGCCATCTGAATCTCATTCCATAAACGGATCCATAACCCAGCATCAGCACCCCGAGGTAAAAACTCAGCCACCGCATGATGATCCACCCTATCAAGACCCATAAATTCAACATCTGGCTTGATAGGCATCATCAGTAACCATTGATTGGGGGAATGCATAGTCAGAGAACCACCTAAATCATCAAAGAGATAGGCAATAGTATCAATAAGTTGCTCAGCTTCAGCTGGCTTAAGCGTTAAGCCTCGATGAAATAATAACAGCTGATCTCTATCAGCTTGCAAATAACATGGATCCACACAGAGACTGAACGCTGTTCCACCTCTTAAGCTGGCCATTGGAAAGTCATCACAACGCATTGTTTCTTTTGAAAACAATGCTATTAAGAGCTGCATCAATTTATCTTCAGACGCGATAAATTGGCCTCTTTTTATCAGTTTTCTTAACGACTGAGGTAAAAGAGATTGATTTATTGGATTGGCGACAATGGCCGAGAATTCAGTAAGAATTAACGTCAGTGTTTGCCTAGCCATTCGCCAAAACTTGTCGAATAAATGGAATAGTCAGCTTCCGTTTTGCTTGTAATGATGCTTTATCTAACTCTTGTAAAACCGCCATAAGAGCGGGCATATCACGCCCATAATGACGGAGTAAATATTGGGCAACATCCGTTGTCAGCATTAACCCACGAGATTGCGCCTGTAAAATAAGCGCTTGCTGTTTTTGTTCATCTGTCATCATTACCAGTTGATACACAAGCCCTGTCGCTAATCTCGAGCGCAAATCCGGTAAGTCAATTGAACTATTCGCTGGCGTCTGTTGTGCAGACACTAACAAATGCCCTTTCGCATCATGTAATCGATTAAAACAATGGAAAACCGCCTCTTCCCACTCAGGCAAACCAGCGATAGCATCAACATCATCCAAGCAGAGTAGATCAGCCTGCTCAATAGCCTGCAAGGCAGCAGGCTCTGCCGTCTTCACCAGCTCAGATAGGGACAGATATATCACCCTTTTTCCCATTTGCTGAACGGACTCAGCACAAGCAATCAACAGATGCGTTTTTCCCGTACCACTTTCACCTGCCAGGTATAAGAAATCCAGCTCTTCTAGCTGACAAAACGTCTGCAAGGCATGTTTGGTTTCTTGCTTGGCAAACAAGAAGTTATCTAGCCTGTAAATCTCCTGTGGAGACAAGCGTAGCGTTAATTGTGTTTCAGCTAATGACATAAACTCGACTAAGACTTAGGAATATAAATGGCTATCAATATAGCGTTGATGTGCATAGCGTAATAACACCATCGCCACAGCTGCTGCGGGTAAAGCGAGTAAGACACCGGTAAAACCAAACAACTGACCACCGGCCAACACGGCAAAGATTACAGCCACAGGATGCAAACCGATACGTTCACCAACAAAGCGTGGGGTCAGCACCATGCCCTCTATCGCCTGTGCAACAGCAAACACAATAGCCACTTGCAATACTGGTAACCATTCACCAAATTGAAAAAATGCGGCCAAACCCGCCAATAAAATTCCGACAATCAGCCCTAGATATGGCACGAAGCTCACCAGACCGGCAATCACACCAAGCAATAAAGCTAACTCCAAACCGATGAGAGTAAGACCCAGCGTGTATATCACCGCAAGTGAAAACATCACCATAAGTTGGCCGCGCATAAAGCCGGCTAACATATCATCACATTGTAATGACATCTCAATAAAGGTCTCAGCATAACGTCGTGGTAGTAACTCTCTGAACCTAGCTACTAAAATGTCCCAGTCACGTAAGAGATAAAAAGTGAGCACAGGAATTAGTACTAAATTACCCAACCACTGAACCAATACCATACCGGAGCGAGTCATGTAGCTAAAAATACCTCCCGCGACCTGCCCAACTTCAGACCAATATTGACTGAGCGCCTGCTTCACCGTTTGGAAATTGAATACATCCGTAGGTAAACCCACAGAGTTCAACCATGGTTCGATGAGCCTTTGCGTCTGAGTTAAATAATCAGGCAGGTTAGTAAACAATTTTGCTATCTGAGCACTTAATAGAGGCAGCATCACCAACAACATTAAGGCCACGACAATAAAAATAGCAGCAAACACCAGGCTGACAGACATGGTTCTGGATAATTTCCAACTTTCTAATTTATCTACCAGGGGATCCCCCAGATAGGCAAAAAGTGTCGCAATAAAAAAGGGCATCAACACAGGAGAAAGTTCAAAGAGTAACCAACCTGCGATAATGAACAACACCACTAACAAAAATTTGTTGGCATCACTCATTAATGGTTTGCTTTCTGCTTCCATGCCTTATTTCCCCAGGTAAGAATATATTCAAGACCGCTAAAAATCACACTCACTACCACGGCCCACACGCCAATGCTGATAAGAAGTGTTAGTTCAGCAAACCACTGTTGCGAAATAATGACCAATAGCACCAATATGATTTGCAAAGCGGTATTGATCTTACTGCTCCACACGGGCAGCAATTCAAACTCACCGATGAAGTAGTGATATGCCAAGCCACCAGAAACGATAATCACGTCACGAGCCAACACCAACCATAACAGCCACAATGGCAGCAGATCCATCCAGGCTAATGTGGCAAAGCTTGCCACTAAAAGGAGTTTGTCCGCTATTGGGTCTAAAATAGAACCTAATCGAGACTGCCAGTGAAAATGTTTTGCCAGAAACCCATCAATACCATCTGAAATACCCGCAACAGCAGATAAAATCAGTGCCAGCGCATACCGTTCATCCACCAGTGCCCATACCACAGGAATCACCAGTAAAATCCGTAATATTGATATCAGATTAGGAATGTCACGTAAGCTCAAGGGGTTAACCGATAATATTTTTTATCTGTCGTGGCCTGCTCTGCTGACGTCAGCTCAGTTAACAGTCCGCCAACAGACAGAATGCGGTTCAATACGTCTGGATCACCACTGTAACGGATATCTAAGTCGAGAATATTGTCGCCAAGATTGTTAACACGAATATTTTCTATGCTATCGATTTGATTCAGGTAAGCCATGACTTTTGAAAAGTCGCCGTAATTATTTACCTCATCAATCTGTATGGGAAAGGTGTTACCTGTATCAGTAGGCAAACTATGTTGGGCATATTCTGTTGCCAGTGTATCCACCAACACACCCAAGCCTTTACTAATTGAAGCATCCACTAAACCTTCAGAGCGCCAGCGTTGAGACGACTCATCAGTACCCGATTGCCAGGTGATTTTTGCAGTATCGTTACTGACCGACATATTGATAATCAGAATTTCATCCGCTCTGTAACGTTCAGAGGCGGCTTGAATTGCCTCGTCATTCATAGACGAGATGTCCTCAACGCTCAGAGCAGATTGATCCTGCAAATCCATCAATGGCATAAGAATGGGCAATCCACGCGCTTGTGCTGCCTGTTGTAAAGATTTGAAGATAAACTGTGGAATATTTTCTAAACCCTGTAAGGTTTGCTCACCCTCAATATCGGTGGCCAACCATACCAGTACGTCAGGTCTGACTTTCCCCCAGCGTGGCATACCGAGCTTCTGAATAACATCATTAACGGCATTTTTATCAAAACTCAATCGCAATGAAAGCTGATCCGGCTGAGTTAAATCGGCTGCTTCAATATTGTTGCGTATGTATTCATAGCGTTCTACGAGTTGCTGTGCATTGGCCAATACTGGAGCAATATTAGCTTCGCTAACTTTGGATTGATTTCCGACGACTTTGATGAGGACTTGCTTGAGTAATTCCGGTGCGAGTTCGTCGCGTTCCTTTTGTTGTTGCGTGGAGACAGGAGCGGTTGCCTGATAAAGATCATCCACCTCAGCAGCATGGCTACTGAAACTGAAAAACAACAAAATAAGGGCATAAAATAATCGGTGCATTGTGGTATTCTAACACGCTGTTTTAAGCATGTGATGCACAACATTTTCAGGAATACATTATGACCGACAGTGTGGACTCTTCTCGCACCTCTCTTAGTTATCGTGATGCTGGCGTTGATATCGAAGCTGGTAACGCCTTAGTCGATCGCATTAAACCCCACGCAGCAAAAACCCGTCGACCTGGCGTCATGGCAGGTTTAGGTGGTTTCGGCAGTCTTTTTGAACTACCCGTCGATAAATACAAACAGCCTGTTTTAGTTTCCGGTACGGATGGTGTCGGCACTAAATTACGCTTGGCGATTGAGTCTGGTATCCACAACACCATCGGTATCGACTTAGTCGCTATGTGTGTCAACGATATCGCCGTATTAGGTGCCGAGCCCTTATTCTTTCTCGATTATTATGCCACCGGCAAACTGGACGTAGACATAGCTGAATCTGTCGTATCAGGCATTGCAGAAGGCTGTCTGCAAGCGGGTGCTGCCTTAGTAGGTGGTGAAACCGCTGAAATGCCAAGCATGTATGAAGAAGGTGATTATGATCTTGCGGGTTTCTGTGTAGGTGTAGTGGAAAAAGAAGCGGTCATAGATGGCTCAAAAGTGGCCGCTGGTGATAAGTTAATAGGTCTTGCTGCATCAGGCCCTCATTCAAATGGTTACTCACTCATCCGTAAAATTCTTGAACGTAGCGGTCAATCATTAAAAACTGAATTTGATGGTGCTACTTTGGGGGAGAAGTTATTGGCCCCTACCAAAATCTACGTTAAATCACTTTTACAGCTTAACGAGAAAGTCAGTATTCATGCTTTATCACACATCACTGGTGGCGGCCTGCTGGAGAATATTCCACGTGTTCTCCCTGAAGGTGTGAAAGCCGTCATTGACTCTGGCAGCTGGCAACGTCCTGCTGTATTTGATTGGCTTCAAGACAATGGCAATGTCACTGATAAAGAAATGTATCGCACATTTAACAACGGGATAGGTATGGTAATCGTGGTTGCAGAGAATGATGTATCTGAAGCTTTAGCCGTACTGAATAGTGCTGGCGAACAAGCAAGTTTAATCGGTCAAATTGAAACAGCCAATGCAGCTGACGAAATAGTCGATATCCAATAACGATGATGAGCAACGAAAACAAAACGCGGCTGGTGATTTTAATCTCCGGCCGCGGTAGCAATATGCGCTCGATAATTGAAGCCATTGATGCTCAACAGATCGATGCGACCGTCAGTGCGGTCATCAGCAACCGTCCTGATGCTGCGGGGCTTGACTATGCTAAAGCTCAGTCTATCGCCACGGCAGTGGTCGATCACAAAACCTTTTCAGACAGAGACAGTTTTGATAAAGCTTTAGCTGAACGTATTGATGACTATAAACCTGACTTTGTCATTTTAGCTGGGTTTATGCGTATTCTCACCTCAGGATTTGTTGAACACTATCGCAATAAATTGATTAATATTCACCCCTCCCTGCTACCCAAGTTCAAAGGACTCAATACACATCAGCGTGCTATTGATGCTGGCGAAAAAGAACATGGCGCCAGTGTTCATTTCGTTACAGCTGAACTGGACGATGGGCCCGTGATTATGCAGGCAAAAGTGAATATCCTGGCTGATGATTCTGCTGAAAGTCTTGCCGCAAGAGTGCTCGACCAGGAACATCAGCTCTATCCTGCTGCCATACAAAAACTGGTGAACTCTAAACAGGACTAATCATGCGTACATTGTTCAGTGTTTTTTTGCTGCTCATTGCCTCAGAAGTGTCTTTGGCGGCAGATATACCTGACTTTTCAGCTAATTACGCCGTCAAATTAAATGGGATTCAAGCGGGAGAATTAAAGCGTACCCTTGAAACTGACCAGACGGGTCTCAGACACTTTACTTCTATCTCGCAGGCCAAAGGCGTATTTTCCTTCTTCAAACCGGACATTATTGAAGAAACCAGTTTGTGGAGATTAAAAGACAACGTGGTACAACCTCAATTTTATCGCTACCTTCGAACAGGTGGTAAAAAAGAAAAACGGCTGGAAATGAAATTTAACTGGCTGGATATGACAGCCCAGATTGATGATAGAGAACATCCGTGGCAATTGGATATCGAACCTAACACACTTGATAAACTGGTCTACCAAATCAGCTTGATGCGCGATTTAATCAAACATAAAGGTGATCAAATTACTTATCGTATTGCTGATGGTGGCAAACTGAAAACCTATCAAATACGCATATTGGGTGAGGAACGCATCAAAACTCCCATGGGTGAAATTGATGCCGTAAAGCTCACTCGCCATCGTGACAAGGACAATGAACGTGAAACCACACTCTGGTGTGCCCCTTCCCTTGCATATTTACCTGTAAAACTTGAACACATAGAAGATGGGACAACTTTCACTGCTGTCCTTCGCCGACTCAAGGGCATGGACTATGAGCAGGCATTTATCCATCACAACAACACATCCACAATAGACTCACATGACTAAAAAGTCGTTTAAAGTACTCAATCAGAAAACCGTATACAAAGGCTTTTTTAGCGTAAAGAAATACACACTCCAACATACGCTTTATCATGGTGGTTGGAGCCAGGTTGTTGATCGAGAAGTTTTCCATCGGGGCGACTGTATTGCAGTGCTGCTTTATGATCCTTATCGTGATGAAGTGGTGATTATTGAACAGTTCCGCGCCGGAGCCATTCTGACAAAACAGCAGGAAGAAGCCTGGTTACTTGAGATTGTCGCTGGTGCAGTTGAAGAAAATGAAACACCAGAAGACGTCGCTATCCGAGAAGCTCATGAAGAAGCTGGCTGTGAAGTGATGGAGCTGATGAAAATTAATGCTTTCTATACCTCTCCCGGTGGTACATCAGAATGTCTGACCTTATTCTGTGGCAAAGTAGACACCTCTGAGGTGGGTGGCGTTCATGGTCTTGCCGAAGAGGATGAGGATATTGCGGTTAGTGTTGTGAAATTCGAGGAGGCTTATAAGCTGGTTGAAACTAGCCGTATTCAGTCTGCGATACCTATCATCGCTATTCAATGGTTAAAAATTCATCGTGAATCACTGCGAGAACAATGGACCTGATTTAGTCATACTTCAACGGTTCACTGCCTGCACGCTGCCGTAACCAGTCAATTGAGCGTTGGACACTTTTTTGTTGAATTAACCATTTTTCGAGACGATATTTTCCTGGAAAATTCAGACAGATCAGACCGATAAATAAAGTTAACAACCCCTGCCCAGGTAAAACTAGCATGGCTAGTCCCATTACCACTAACACAAGTCCCAAGCAGTTTTTCAACGTAATAAGTACTGTCCTGATAACAATATGCTTATCAGCCCAAGGTGTTTTATGTCTCTTTTCTGCTGTGAAATAATCGGCTGGCATTCTCACAATCAGGTAAGGGATAAAGACTAATGAAGCAACAAAACTCAGGATGGAAATTATGCCTAAGGCCCATAACCATGTTTCGTTACTCCATATTGTCTTAAACAGCTCTTCCATTAAGGTGACGATGCTGTTGAACTTACGTTGTATTTAACCTGCATCTGATGCGATGCACCAGATGCAATAATAACGCTGTTGGCCAGCGCATTGGCGGTCTCAACACAGATAAAATGCCCATAATCGTCTGCATTCATATCATTCAACAACGAAGCTCGGGTCCAGGGGTTCCAAACCACAATATTATCTGCGCCAGATTGTTCAATATCAATCTTTCGGCTCAACGATTGGTCAATAATCTGAACATGAGCAGGAGATTCGAGATAGACACGATCGGTCTCAGCAAAGGGCGTAATGTCACCCACCTGTGTATGTTTAGAAAAGTCTAAAGTTTTATCCAGATAATCGACCCCATCTAAACCTACCACCGTGGTTTGAGAAATCTCACCAACCAAAAAATACGTGTGTAGCGCTTTTGAGATACTAAATGGTATTTCACCTCTATTTTCAGTAGTCAGGGAAATATCGAGCTGATCACCAATGACAATTTTCTTGCGTAGACGAAATTCACTCGGCCACCACTGTTTACTGGTTGCTGTAGATTCCAAACCTAATGTGATTTCAGCAATATCATCGTGTAACTGACAGTCAAGCACATTCCATAGCAAATTACGGGCAAAACCATGAGCTTGCCGACCTAAATTACTGGGATCTTCACCAAACCATGGCCAGCAAACGGGTACACCACCACGTATCGCTTTGCCTTGTTGGTAGATGGCTTTGTCACTCAAATAAAAAAGATCATGTTCCATTCCATTTGATTTATACGACAATATTTGCCCTCCATAGAGAGCAATAGTCGCAGAAGCTTTTTTGTGCTTACCTCAATGATGGGCATACCTGTTTGCCCCTCAACAAAGCACACTTTAGCCTCTTTAGCAAACAGACGATTAAGCGTTTCTAAATCCTGCATATTCACTATTCCAAACGAAAAAACGGGCTTACGCCCGTCTCTCCATAGACAGTTAAGTCATCAACTATAAGGACAAATCCTTATTAGTGATGATGACCGCCTTCGCCATGAACATGACCATGCTCAAGTTCTTCAGCACTTGCTTCACGAACTTCACGGACAGTTACATCAAAATTCAAATGCACACCTGCTAACGGGTGATTACCATCTACTGTGACGGTTTCATCTTTGATATCAACAACAGTCACAAGCACTGGGCCTTGCTCTGTTTCTGATTGAAACTGCATACCAACCTGAACATCATCAACACCGCTGAATAATTCGCGTGGTACATCTTGTTTTAATTCTTCGTGTCTTTCGCCGTAGGCTTTTGCAGGTTCTATGCTTGCTTTCACTGCATCACCTGCTTCTTTACCATTCAGTGCATCTTCCAGACCTGGGATAATATTACCCGCACCGTGAAGGTAGGCTAATGGACCTGCTGCTTCAGAGCTATCGATGACGCTGCCATCGTTATCTGTCAGGGTATAGTCGATGACTACAACAGTATTATCTGCAACTTTCATTTACGTTCCTCACTTAGATGTTTTGGATTACAGCTGCAGCATAATCACTACAACCTATTGATGCTATCACCATTAAACTCGATAGATTTAATTATGGTTTTTCACATCCACAGTTATTAATGCCATAAAGACTCTTTGAGTAATATGGAGATAATAACTGTTACGCTAACAATATCAGGATGTCATATCCATCGGCTTTTGCTAGCCTGCACTGGTATAGTATCAATACCTGGCCCGCCATTAAAAGCCATCATCAGCTTAATTTTTTATCATCCAGATAAAGCGTAGTTGATTGATATTAAACGTGATGCTTAACCATCACCTGACCAATAAACGTTTTAACTAAACAACTCTATGATAAAAAAGTTGAGCATTTTATCATTAAACGCGTTCACACACTAATCATGACTAAGCTGATACTTTTTAACAAACCCTTTGATGTGCTGACACAGTTTACCGATGAAGCTGGTCGTAAGACGCTAAAGGACTATATCAATCTCCAACATATTTACCCTGCTGGGAGACTGGACCGTGACAGTGAAGGACTTGTATTACTCACTGATGATGGTCAGTTACAACACTTAATAGCGAATCCCAGATTTAAATTAGAAAAAACCTACTGGGTTCAGGTAGAAAATATTCCAGACACTAAGGCGTTAGAACAATTAATCACAGGTATCGAACTAAAAGACGGACTCACTCAACCTGCAAAAGCACGTCTGATAAGTCCACCGACTATCTGGGATAGACAGCCACCGATTCGTGAACGAAAATCTATTCCAACACAATGGCTGGAGCTGAAAATTACAGAAGGACGTAATCGTCAAGTCAGACGTATGACAGCAGCTATCGGACATCCAACACTTCGTTTAGTACGAGCGGCAATTGGCCCGTGGCAACTAAATAGTCTGGAGCCAGGTCAATGGCTCTCCGTTAATGCCAATGACGTGATAAAATGGCGAGATGATTTGGAAGCCTCGAACAACAGTCGCCGCCATCGTCGAACAGAACGATCGATTCCTTCTGGTCGAGGAGGAAATCAACGGCAAAATGACATTAAACCAGCCAGCCGGCCATCTCGAACCAGACGAAAGTCTTATCGACGCAGTGATTCGTGAGACAAAGGAAGAGACTGCCTGGACGTTTCATCCGCAATCACTGGTCGGAATATATCGCTGGATTCACCCGCGTAAGGGCGAAACCTATATTCGTTACTGTTTTTCAGGAACAGTGTCGAATCATGATCCTGACCAACCGCTGGATGATGATATCCACCAGGCCCTCTGGTTACCTTTTGAAGAGGTACGCCGCAGACAAGCGGATCTGCGTAGTACACTTGTAAGCGATTGTTTCCAAGACTATATTGACGGTCACCGCTATCCTTTGGATATTTTACGTAACTAAATATGAGCAATGAAAATAAAGTAGTCGTCGGACTTTCCGGCGGCGTCGATTCTTCTGTCGCCGCATTATTGCTAAAACAGCAATTTGAGCATGTTGAAGGCCTGTTCATGAAGAACTGGGTCGACTTCGCTGATGAAAGTGAGTGTACTGTCGAAGAAGATCGTAAAGATGCCAGCTCTGTTGCTGAAACTGTTGGCATCCCCTTTCATGAAGCAAACTTTGCCATGGAATATTGGGATTACGTTTTCAAACACTTTTTAGACGAATACCGTGCCGGTCGTACACCCAATCCAGATATTCTTTGTAATCGTGAAATCAAATTTAAAACCTTTCTCGATCATGCTATTGAGCTTGGCGGCGACATCATTGCTACCGGCCACTACGCACGTGTTGAAGAACGAAATGGCCAATTTCATCTGTTAAAAGGCAGAGACCACAAAAAAGATCAAAGCTACTTTTTATATACGCTTGGTCAGGAACAATTATCACGAACACGCTTCCCGCTGGGTGATTTGCCAAAAACCGAAGTGAGACGTATTGCTGAAGAAGCCGGTTTTATTAATCATGATAAAAAAGACAGTACGGGTATATGTTTTATCGGCGAGCGTCATTTCCGTGAGTTCCTAAGCCGCTATATTCCGGCTCAGCCTGGTGAGATGCGAACACCAGAAGGTGAAAAGATAGGTCAGCATGCGGGGCTTATGTATTACACATTAGGTCAACGTCAGGGACTGGGTATCGGTGGTCGAAAAGATAGCACTGGCGAACCTTGGTTCGTCGCTGGTAAAGATATGGATCATCAGATTCTATACGTTGTTCAGGGAGATCATCCCTGGTTGTGGAGTCAAAACTTAACCGCAGACGAACTCTCTTGGGTAGCTGGCCATCCGCCACAGTTCCCATGTCGTGCAGCAGCAAAGACACGCTATCGCCAACCCGATCAAGCTTGTACGATAACTCAGGATGAGAACGGTCATATTCAGGTTGAGTTTGATGAAAAACAACGTGCGGTGACACCGGGCCAATCTGTTGTGTTCTATCTGGACGATGATTGTCTGGGTGGTGGGATTATTGTCTCGACTGATGCACCAGGAATCCATCCATGAGTATAAGTCCCCGTTTACGTGATCGAACCATTGCTATTACAGCCGTCGTGCAAGCTGCATCACTAGTTCAACAAGTCGCTGAAACCGGTCAGGTAAATAGTGCTGATATGAAAGTCATGTTGGAAAGTTTGCTGGTTGAGAATGCGCCAGATACTGAATCTGTGTATGGTTCAGTCAGTCAATTACGAACAGGAATTGAGGCACTCAACACCCAGCTTTCCAAGAAAAAAGACAAGAAAGATGTAAACCTATTGCGTTATGTTATCAGCCTGCTTCATCTTGAACGTCAATTAGCCAAGCAACCTGAAATGCTGGCATTAATAGATCGCGAAATTCAGCAGGTGCCCTCTCAGATAGATTACTTCGGTGAAATACTGTCACCACAAGTAATTGCTCGTTTTGCTGATATTTATCAACGTACCTTAAGTGAGTTAAAACCACGCATTCAAGTCTATGGTGATCCCGGCTTTCTACAACAGCCTGATAATATTAATCGGGTAAGAGCTCTGCTTCTTACGGGTATTCGTGCTGCCGTGTTATGGCAACAAAAAGGTGGACGACGCTGGCAGTTTCTATTTCAAAGCGGAAAACTCCTTAGCGCTACCGAAGCACTGTCGCGTGAAATTTAATTCATTCGTGCTTTAAACAGCCATAAGAAAAATACAATCGATAAACCTGAACCACCAAAAATCATACACATCACTACAATTTGATAGTGAGCAGCTGTGATGGGAGACACCCCTGATAAGATTTGTCCGGTCATCATGCCTGGCAAAGACACTAAACCAACAGCTAACATCGAGTTAATCGTTGGTATAAAAGCAGCCTGAAAAGCCTCATACCTGGCGGTGATGAAATCGATATTTCGTGATAATTCTGCAGATAACCGCTCTGCTGCCAAACTCACACTGTTCATCGCGTTAGCAAAAATCATCCCGGCTAATGGAATCATATACCGTGGTTCATACCAGGGAGAAAGACCGATCACACTTTGCGTAATTAGCAGCAATGTCAGCCCACTACCTAGTAAAATACTGATGAAAACAACGGGATAAAGTGCGCGCCGTTGGTCTTTGACCGTTCCCAATGCAATCCAGCTGGCAGTGCTAACCATGACTAACATCACCAGCATGACGATCCATGATTGTTCCGCAGCAAATACCGTTGTTAATACATACCCCACCAGTAATAACTGAATCAGCATGCGAATTAATGCATACACCGCAAAGCCAGCTTTTAATGACCAGCGCACCATCATCAGTAAAACCACAATGACCGGGATAAATGCCAGCGCCAATTGAAAGTTTGAAATAACTTGTACAGATGTATTCATTTACTACCCTGGATATAAAAAAGGCTGCTTCTAATAAAGAAAACAGCCTTTTTTGCTTGATGCCACTATAGGTTAACTGGCAGCACGTCGATATTCATCCATTTCATGGAAATTAAGATAACGATAAATTTCCGCTGCCATTGGTTTAATCCCTGCAACCGCTTCTAGATATTCAGCCACGGTTGGCAGTCGTCCGATACTTGCTACCACCGCTGCAAGCTCAGCAGAAGATAAATAAACATCGGCATTGTTACCTAAACGATTCGGGAAGTTACGTGTAGATGTCGAAACAACAGTCGCGCCATCAGCTACACGTGCCTGATTCCCCATACACAGGGAACAACCCGGTGTTTCAGTACGAGCACCAACACGACCAAACGTACTATATACACCCTCTTCGGTCAGCTGGAATTTATCCATTTTGGTAGGCGGAGCAATCCATAACTTAACGGGCAAGTTACGCATATTTTCCAACACTTTACTTGCAGCGCGGTAATGACCGATATTGGTCATACATGAACCTATAAACACTTCATCGATTTTATTACCTTGAAGCTCAGACAACGGTTTGATGTCATCAGGATCGTTAGGGCAAGCCAACAGAGGTTCTTTAATTTCATTCAAGTCAATTTGGATGACAGCAGCGTATTCTGCATCAGCATCGGGTTCTAATAGCTGTGGATCATCCAACCAGGCTTTCATACTATCAATACGACGACGCAAAGTACGCTCATCCTGATAACCTTCCGCAATCATCCATTCCATCAGCGCCATATTTGAATTTAAGAACTCAATAATAGGTTCTTTATTCAAACGCACGGTACAACCATTTGCACTACGTTCAGCCGAAGCATCAGATAATTCAAATGCCTGCTCTACTTTGAGATCAGGTAAACCTTCAATTTCCAACACACGACCATTGAAAATATTTTTCTTACCTTTTTTCTCAACAGTCAGCAATCCTTGTTGAATAGCAGCGTATGGGATTGCATTAACTAAGTCACGTAATGTGATACCTGGTTGCATTTCACCTTTAAATCTAACTAGTACGGACTCGGGCATATCTAACGGCATAACCCCTAAAGCTGCACCAAACGCCACTAAACCTGAGCCAGCCGGGAAACTGATACCAATTGGGAAACGCGTATGTGAGTCACCACCAGTACCGACGGTATCAGGCAAAATCATACGATTTAACCAGGAGTGGATAATACCGTCACCAGGACGTAATGAAACGCCACCACGTGTACTGATAAAGTCCGGTAACTCATGCTGTAATTTAATATCAACCGGTTTTGGATAGGCAGCCGTATGACAGAAAGATTGCATAACAAGATCAGCAGAAAAACCTAAACAGGCTAGCTCTTTTAACTCGTCACGTGTCATCGCACCGGTTGTATCCTGAGAACCAACGGTGGTGACCTTGGGCTCGCAGTAACTGTTAGGACGAACACCTTCAACACCACAAGCACGACCGACCATTTTCTGCGCTAATGTAAAGCCTTTACCCGTATCCACAGGTTCGACTGGGCGTACAAAAATATCTGATGGCTCTAAACCGAGGGTTTCTCGGGCTTTATCTGTCAGACCACGACCAATGATTAATGGAATACGGCCACCGGCACGGACCTCATCAGCCAGCGTGGTTGGACGCATACTAAATTCGCTGATGACATTACCCGCTTCGTTTAATATTTTGCCTTCATAAGGCAGAATGGTAATGACATCGCCAGTTTCCATATTCTGGACATCACATTCAATTGGCATTGCACCAGAGTCTTCCGCAGTATTAAAGAAGATAGGTGCAATATTATTACCGAGAATAACGCCACCCTGGCGTTTGTTAGGCACATAGGGAATATCATGTCCCATATGCCACAACACAGAGTTAATGGCTGATTTACGTGATGACCCGGTACCCACAACATCACCGACAAACGCAAGTGGATGGCCTTTTTCTTTCAACTTCTCTATGTCACCAATAGGGTCATCCATTTTGCTGACAAGCATGGCTTTAGCATGCAGTGGAATATCCGGACGGCTCCAGGCTTCTGTCGCGGGTGATAGATCATCCGTATTCGTCTCACCTGGCACTTTAAATACGGTTAACGTGATCTGTTCAGCTAATTTAGGACGAGAGGTAAACCATTCTGCATCAGCCCAAGATTGTAATACGCGCATGGCGTATTCATTGCTCTCTGCTTTTTCAACCACATCATGGTAGGCATCGTAAACCATCAATGTTTTGCATAAGGCTTTTTCAGCAGTCGCGGCTGTTTCTTCAATATCGAGTAGCTGGATCAATGATTGCACATTGTAGCCACCCATCATCGTTCCGAGTAACTCGGTCGCTTTTACAGGTGAAATCAATGCACATGTCACTTCACCTTTTGCGATATCAGTGAGAAAGCCGGCTTTCACATAGGCCGCTTGGTCTACACCTGGCGGTACTCTATGAATAAGAAGTTCTAATAATTCTTCACTGTCATCGCTTCCGGATTTGAGCTGTTCAACTAAGGTAGAAACCTGTTCAGCATCAAGTGGTAACGGTGGTAAGCCAAGTTTGGCGCGTTCTTCAACTTGCGATTGATATTCTTTCAGCACGTATGTGTACCCCAAAGTTTGAGAATGAAACGGTGACATTTTACCTGAAAGCGTTTAGCACGAGCGAACTCTGCTATAATTTCGCACAAATTTATTAACTAAATCTTTCATCGGAGTATTCATGGATTTAACCGCTTTGACCGCGATTTCACCGGTTGATGGCCGCTATGCCGGAAAAACTGAAGCGCTACGCCCATTCTTTAGTGAGTATGGACTTCTGCGCGCCCGTGTAGAAGTAGAACTTCGCTGGCTACATTTACTCGGTAACAATGCCAGTATTCAGGAAGTACCGAAACTTAGTCAAGAAGCAGAAGCTTTTTTAGACAACATCATCAATAGCTTCTCTGTTGAAGATGCCCAAGAAATAAAAGATATCGAACGTGAAACCAATCACGACGTTAAGGCCGTTGAATATTTCATCAAAAGAAAATTTAAAGACAATGCAGAACTGAACGCTGTTAGCGAGTTTGTTCACTTTGCTTGTACTTCAGAAGATATTAACAATACCGCTTACGGTATCATGCTGAAAAATGCTCGTGAAAAAGTCATTTTGCCTGAAATGGATACGGTCATTGCTGCTATTCGTAAGATTGCACAGCAGCACGCTGATACACCGATGATGTCACGCACTCATGGTCAGCCAGCCTCGCCAACTACACTGGGTAAAGAATTGGCTAATGTGGTTCAACGTCTCGAGTTACAACGTACTCATGTAGCTGCAGTTTTACTGTACGGGAAAATGAATGGTGCAGTCGGTAACTACAACGCTCACTATGCCGCCTACCCTGATGTTGACTGGCCGATGATGGCAAACGCGTTTGTTACAGGACTGGGACTGCGTTGGAATAAATACACCACACAGATTGAACCCCATGACTACATGGCTGAATTATTCCAGGCAATGATTCGTTTCAATACAGTATTGATTGATTTTTGCCGTGATGTTTGGAGCTATATTTCTATCGGTTATTTCAAGCAAAAAACAGTGAAAGGCGAAATTGGTTCATCCACCATGCCTCATAAAGTCAATCCTATCGACTTTGAAAATGCTGAAGGTAACCTCGGTATAGCGAATGCCGTGTTTGATCATTTGGCCCTGAAACTGCCTATTTCCAGATGGCAACGTGACCTGACAGACTCCACTGTGTTACGTAATTTAGGTGTCGGTTTCGCACACTCTTTATTGTCATATAGCTCAGCCTTGAAAGGTATTGGTAAACTCGATCCAGCACCAGAAGTTATGGCCGCTGATTTGGATGCTAACTGGGAATTATTAGCTGAACCAATCCAGACAGTGATGCGTCGTTACGGTATTGAAAATCCTTATGAAAAGCTGAAAGATTTAACTCGCGGCCAGCGCGTTAATAAAGACATCATGCAAGCATTCATTGATGGACTGGATATGCCTCAAGAAGCCAAAGATAAATTAAAGGCAATGACGCCCGCTAATTATCTGGGTAACGCAGCAGAACAAGCAACAAACGGTTAACAATGATTGAAGCTATCCCGACTGACGATACAGCAATCCCATTCGACAGTCGGGAATATGCAAGCCAATACACTATCGAACTCATTGAGTCAGCTAGGCAAGAAATTTGTTTTTTCGGTCCTGAGTTGGATAGTGTTTTATTCAACAATCAAATGCTCATCGATAAGTTAATCACATTTATCAACCAGAGTCAGCGCTGTACAGTTCGGTTACTTGTTCACAATACGCGGCAATCTACAGCACAAAGGCATCTGCTCATACCCCTTGCTCAAAGACTCTCCAGTAAAATTCAGATTCATATTGCTGACAGACAAGATCAAAAACTACGGCATATGAGCCTGTTGGTTGATAAAAAAGCCTTTTTATATTGTCCAAATGCTAATCGCTACGAAGGTGTAGTTGATTTTGATGCCACGGGTCAGGTCAGTAATCGCAAGAAAGACTTCGACGATATGTGGGCCAGAAGTGAGTTTGATTTGAATACGAGGCGTCTGCAGTTATGAAAAATCACATTTTGACAATTGCGTTACTCATGTTCTGCTCAACGATATTAGCAGATACAAACATCCATACCATTGCATTGAAACATCGTCTCGCTAATGAAGTCGTAGAGCAAGTTCGACCTTTTTTGCCTGAGACAGCGACGATAAGAGCCTATGATGACATGCTGATTTTAAAGTCGGATCGTGCCACGCTTGCTAATGTTGAACAGCTCATCAAAAAACTCGACACACCATTAAAGTCTGTCGTCATTACTGTCTTGCAAACCTCACAAGAACTTCAGCAACAATCAGGGAGTGAAGCCAATATTACACTTTCAGATTCAAAGCCAAATGCTTCAGTCAAACTCAAGGCATGGTCAACAAAAGGTAAAGACGATCAAGATAATCAATATCAAGCTCAGGGGATTGCTGGTCAGCCCATCACCATTAAGTTAGGTAATGCAAAACCTGAGAAAGACTATCTTTATTTCATAAACGGCAGCGGCGACATTGGTTTGGCTACCAATACATACTATACGTCAACGGCAAATGGTTTTAATGCTGTCCCATTTTTATTGGCTGATAACAGAGTTAAAATCGATATTCACCCTTTCTTTTCAGATAGAGCTCAACAAGGGCAAATTAACTCAAGTGAAGTGATGACTTCGGTACAAGGTGAGTTAGGTAATTGGATAAAACTGGCCTTTGTTTCAGAAGATCAACACGCCCAGCAAAACGGGATGAAACGTTATCAATCACATCAAGCACAACAGCAAATTATCTATCTGAAAGTTGAAACATCTTCAAATTAATCACAAGAGTATTTATGGATATTAAAGAAGCGATTCTTACACGTCGTTCTGTTAAGCATTATGACCCTGAACATCAAATGACCGCAGAAGAAGTCAACATGCTGATGGAGCATGCGATTTTATCTCCAACAGCCTTTAATCTTCAGCATTGGCGTTTTGTTAATGTTGAAGACAACGCTCTGCGCCAAGCTATCCGTGAAGCCAGTTATGGCCAGGCGCAAGTCACTGATGCCTCAATGTTATTAATTTTATGTGCTGACTTAAATGCCTGGGAGAAAGATCCGCAACGTTATTGGCGACATGCGCCAAAAGAAGTTCAAGATTTTATGTTGCCCGCTATTGAGGGCTATTACACTAATCATCACCAAGGACAACGTGACGAATGTTTTCGTTCAGCAGGCATTGCTGCAGGAACAATAATGCTGATGGCTAAAGGTATGGGCTATGATTCTTGCCCGATGGATGGCTTTGATTTTGATAAAGTCGCCAGACTAATTAACTTGCCACATGATCACGTGATCGTAATGATGATCACGATAGGTAAGAAACTACAGGATGCACGTCCACGTTCAGGACAGCTTGATCTTGAGGAAGTATTTTTTACAAATACGTTCCCAGAACAAACTAAATAATAGGCGGTGGCGCTTCTGATACGCAGTTGCGCCCTCTCCTCTTCGACATATAAAGCGCTCTATCTGCACGTTGCATAAAGCTTTCACTGCCTTCAGATGGTACATAACGAGCGACACCAAAAGACAAAGTAATCGTGCCTAAGGATTCCCGGGTATCTTTACGCTGAATTCGTTTTGAGGCAATCTCCAAACGAATATTCTCAGCAACGTTTTTAGCATTTTGCAAGCTGGTATTCAATAAGACTATAGCGAACTCTTCACCACCGTATCTCGCCACCAGATCTCGCCCCTTAACACTATCCTTTAGTGAATTAGCAACAACACGTAACACCTGATCGCCGACCAGGTGTCCATGCTTATCATTGATATTTTTAAATAAATCCAAATCAGCAAAAATAATACACACATCTAAGCCAGAGTCATCTGCATCATGTGTCACCTTTGTCACCACTTCATCGAAAGCCTTACGATTTGCCAATCCAGTAAGTGTATCGGTTTTCGCTTCCTGCTTAGACACATCAAATTCTTTCTTGAGTTTTTGTAACTCAGACATCGCCGTGTTTAAGCGCTCAGTTAATAACTCACCACTGTTCATGGCTTGGCGTGTTTCAGCCAAAATATCATCAACTATTTGATGAATTTCGGCTGCAGACATATCACGGTTAATTCGACTTAACAAATCATTTAAGCGTTGATTTGTCTTGTCAGTATGCATAACACTGCTGTAGATGAAGTTGATCACTTCTTTCAGCAAACGCGCCAGTTCAAGACGCATTTGGAACACTTCTTCGCGCTCTTTTTCAATATTGAAATAGCTTTTAAATAAATGCTGACATTGATTCTGCGTTAATACTGGCGTTTCTTTAACCATGGAATTAATAGCTAAAGAAAGGGCTTCATTGGCACCGGAAACATGTTCATACCATACGGTATAATTATCTGGCGTCATTGGCACCCCATGCTTTCGCATTAGGGGCAACGCAAGCCGCATATATTCCGCGGCTTTATCAGATAATTCGTTGTAGTCCATATTTCAGTTTGGCCTTATTAAGCGCTATCAGAACTTACGTTTTGCTTTACCAGCAATTTTCAAACGCAGCGCATTCAGTTTAATGAAACCTTCAGCGTCCTTCTGATCATAAGCCCCCGCATCGTCTTCAAATGTAGCAATAGATTCATCAAACAGGCTGTCCGTCTCAGAAGCACGTCCAACAACAGAAACACTACCTTTATATAATTTGACACGGACTTTACCGTTAACGGTGGTCTGAGATTCATCAATCATCTTCTGCAGCATCACACGCTCAGGTGCCCACCAATATCCGTTATAAATTAATTTGGCATAACGAGGCATTAATTCATCTTTAAGGTGAGCTACTTCACGATCTAAGGTCAATGACTCGATAGCACGGTGAGCTTTCAACATCACTGTCCCAGCGGGTGTTTCGTAACATCCACGTGACTTCATACCGACATAACGATTTTCAACGATATCAAGACGACCAATACCATTTTCACCCGCTACTTTATTCAGGTAAGTCATGACTGTCGCTGGTGACATAGCCTCACCATTGATAGCGGTGATATCACCTTTTTCATAGGTCAGTTCAAGGTAAGTCGCTTTATTTGGAGCATTTTCTGGAGAAACTGACCAACGCCACATCGCTTCTTCAGGCTCAGCCCATGGATCTTCTAAAATGCCACCTTCATATGAGATATGCAGCAGATTAGCATCCATTGAATAAGGTGATTTTTTACCTTGTTTCATTTCTACAGGTATGCCGTGTTGTTCTGCATAATCAAGTAATTTCTGACGAGACAATAAGTCCCATTCACGCCAAGGGGCTATCACTTTAATGTTCGGATTTAGTGCGTAGGCGCCAAGTTCGAAGCGGACCTGATCATTTCCTTTTCCGGTCGCGCCATGAGAAACCGCTTCTGCACCAGTTTGTTGAGCAATTTCAACTAAACGTTTAGCAATCAGTGGACGAGCAATAGATGTACCTAATAAGTATTCACCTTCATAGATAGCATTTGCACGGAACATAGGAAAGACATAGTCACGAGCAAATTCTTCACGTAAGTCCTCAATGTAGATTTCTTTGATACCTAAAGACTGTGCTTTTGCTCTGGCTGGTTCAACTTCTTCACCCTGCCCTAAGTCAGCTGTGAAAGTGACCACCTCACAATCATATTTATCTTGTAACCACTTCAAAATAACTGAGGTATCTAATCCGCCAGAATAGGCTAATACGACTTTGTTGATTTTAGACATGGGTGATATGTATTCCTGTAAAAAATGAACTGACTTAATCCCTAAATCACCATAGTTATAGCATCGGCAATCTTGGCATTAACTTGAATAAAAAAGAACGCGTATTGTATCAAAAACCGCGGATCGCAAGCACTTCTTTCACCGCTTTCCGCCCATTTCCTTTACAGCTAATTAAACGTGGTGCATCAAGGTAACGCAGCCTGAAACCCAGCTGACGGTAAAGCTTGATGACTCTGTCTGTCGCCTGATTAGACAAAAGAACTGGCCCCTCATGATGACTTAACCAATATGCCAGACGCTCCTGGTCTTCCCATTTAAATCCTTTTTGTGAGTATTGATGGAAAGGTGTGTCATATGGAGGATCGGCATATACAAAGTCATTCGCTTGGAGTGGTATCGATTCAAAATCCTCACAAGAAAATTGCCATCGAGACAGGATTGGCTGATAGTGAACAAAACTCTCTAAATAATTGATGGTTTTATAACGTCCGAAAGGGACATTGTAACCGCCCTGACTATTAAACCGACACAAACCATTGTAGCCAGTGCGATTCAGATAATAGAAGAGTTGTGCCGCCCGCGATAGATCACTTTGTTTAGCATTAAGCCGATTAAATTCGTCACGACATTGATAGTAGTTTGCCTCATCATTAATAAACGCTATTTCGACTTCCAGGCCTTGGCTTAGATGCTGATAAAAATTGATTAATGAGGGGTTTACATCATTGAGTAATGCATTATCTGGGGCTAAACCAAGCGCAACCGAAAGCCCGCCACAAAAAGGTTCCACCAGTCTGCTCGGCTGATGTTTATTCCAGTAGCGTTTAAGAACAGGTAATAACCAACGTTTCCCACCCGCCCACTTGAGTGGCGGTTTTAACGTGGCATCAAAATGGCCCTTGCTTGTCATTAACTCAAAAAAATAATAGGCAAAAAAACGGGTATATCTGTGTTGAACACAGATATACCCTCATCAATTGCTGGCAACAGCCAGTTTACGCATTGTTACTTAGAGTGCAAAGTCTTGCGTGGCGGCATCAGATCGGTGATTGATCCTTCGGCCATTTCTGCAGCAAATCCTAATGTCTCAGATAAAGTTGGATGAGGATGGATAGTCAAACCAATATCCTCAGCATCTGCTCCCATCTCGAGAGCGAGAACAGCTTCTGCAATTAATTCACCCGCATTAGGACCAACAATACCTGCACCAATTAATCGGCCAGTTTCTTTTTCAAAGATAGCTTTTGTCAGACCTTCATCTCTACCCAGGCTTAAGCTTCTACCACTGGCAGCCCAGGGGAAGGCACCTTTCACATAATCAATGCCTTGCTTTTTGGCTTCGTCTTCGCTCATTCCCATCCAGGCCACTTCAGGATCGGTATAGGCAACAGATGGTATCGTCATAGGTTCAAATACGGATTTCTGACCAGCAATCACCTCAGCAGCCACTTTCCCTTCATGCGTTGCTTTATGGGCAAGCATCGGTTGACCTACAATGTCACCAATAGCAAAGATATGCGGCACATTCGTACGCATCTGGCCATCCGTTTCGATAAAGCCATGATCAGTCACGATGACACCTGCTGCTTCAGCATTAATCAGTTTACCGTTTGGTGAACGACCAACAGCAACCAGTATTTTGTCAAACATCGCTTGTTCAGGTGCATCTTTACCCTCAAAAGTGACGAGTAAACCATCTTCTTTTGGCTCAATGTTACTGACTTTAGTGTTCAGATATATATTGTCGTATTTTTGCTCTACACGCTTGAGCAATGGTTTAACAATATCTTTATCCGCCCCCGGAATCAGACTATCTTGTAACTCAACGACAGTGATCTTGGAGCCTAAAGCATCATAAACAGTCGCCATTTCAAGTCCGATGATACCACCGCCAATGACCAATAATTTCACTGGTACATCTTCCAGTTCTAATGCATCCGTGGAATCCATCATTCTTGGATCGTCATTTGGGAATACAGGGATTTTTGTTACGCGTGAACCGGCAGCAATAATACAGTGGTCAAACGAGATCGTTTTCTCACCGTCAGGCCCTTCAACCTTCAAAGTGTTTGGGCTGGTAAAGCTACCCTCGCCTTGCACTATGGTGACCTTACGTGTTTTAGCTAATGCTTTTAAGCCGCCAGTTAACTGATTAACAACACTGCTTTTCCAAGATTCTAATTCGCGAATATCGATCTGAGGTTTATTGAATTTCACCCCATGATGTGACATTTCTTCGGCTTCATTAATAATCTGCGCTGTGTGTAACAATGCTTTAGAAGGAATACAGCCGACATTTAAGCAAACACCACCAATTCGTTCGTGACGTTCAACCATGACGACTTGCTTACCCAGATCAGCCGCTCTGAATGCTGCAGTATAGCCACCCGGTCCAGAACCGAGCACCAATACCTCGGCATGCAGATCCGCATCACCATGCGGTACAGCCGCTGGTGTTGGCGCTGCTTTTTCTGGCGAGCTTGCTTTAGTTTCCGTTGCTTCAGGTATTGACTCGGTGTCTTCAGTATCAGCCTCGGCCTGCTCAGCTTCTAACGTTAAGATAACATCACCTTCAGCCACCTTATCGCCTAGAGATACCTTTAAGCTGACAATTTTTCCTTTGGCTGTGCTAGGAATTTCCATTGCCGCTTTATCTGATTCAAGAGTGATAATATCCTGATTCTCTTCAACAATATCGCCTTCACTCACAAGTACTTCGATGATTTCAACAGCATCAAAATCACCAATATCAGGGACTTTTACTTCTATTTCACTCATAGCAGCACCTTACGAATATCAGACAACATCTGGCTGAGCATCACGGTAAAGCGTGCACCTGCCGCACCATCAATTACGCGATGGTCATAAGAGACAGATAATGGCAGCATCAGTCGTGGAACAAATTCTTTGCCATTCCAGACCGGTTTCATTTGATGACGGCTCACACCCAAGATCGCCACTTCCGGCGCATTAACGATAGGCGTAAAGAACTGACCACCAATACCACCAAGACTTGAAATAGAGAACGTGCCACCTTGTAAATCTTTGGCTGTTAATGAACCTTCACGAGCACGGGCACTAATATCGCCAAGTTCACCAGCTAATTCCAAAAGCCTTTTTTATCGACATCTTTGATAACCGGCACCATAAGCCCATTTGGTGTATCCACAGCCACACCCAGATTGTAATAATTTTTCAGAATCAGGCTTTCTTTATCTTCACTAAGTGAGGCATTAAATTCTGGGAATTGTTTTAAGCAAGCAACCACCGCTTTCATAATGAAAACTAAAGGTGTTAAGTTCACACCTTTCTTCGCTGCCATTTCTTTATTTTCTTTGCGGAAAGCATCTAACTCAGTGATATCGGCTTCATCAAATTGCGTAACGTGTGGGATGTTTAACCAACATGCGTGAAGGTGTTTGCCAGATATTTTCTTGATACGAGACATCTCTTGTGTCTCGATATCACCAAACTGTTCAAAATTAACCACCGGTACTGATGGGATTGCACTACCACTTTGTGCTGGCGCAGAGGCAGGTGTCGTCATCACCTGTTTCACATAGTTTTGAACATCATCTTTAGTGATACGCCCTTTTGGACCAGAGCCACTGACCGATGTCAGCACAACACCTAAGTCACGAGCAAATCGACGCACTGAAGGCGAGGCATGAGCACGACGAACACCTGCTTTATTGTCAGGTGCGTAGGGAATTGCCTCAGATGTGGATGCTGCAGGAGCCGGAGTTAAGTCAACTTTAGTCTCCGCTTTGGCTTCTGTTTTTTCTGCTGATGCGGGCGCAGCTGGTTTTTCAGCTTTTTCTTCAGGTTTAACGTCTTCTTTTGCAGCAGAAGCGCCTTCAGCCACTTCAAGCATAGCAATAACGGTACCTTCACTGACCTTATCACCAACCGCCACTTTCATTTCTTTTATCGTGCCTGCTTGCGATGCTGGAATTTCCATCATCGCTTTATCAGACTCTACAGTAATGACTTCTTGATTTTCATCAATGCTATCGCCTTCAGCAACAAGCACTTCAATGATTTCAACTGCTTCAAAGTCACCAATATCAGGAACTTTTAATTCAATTAATTCTGCCATTATTTATGCCTTAACTGGGTTGATTGCTTCTGCATTAATCTCATACTTTTTGATTGCATCAGCAACCACGTCATATTTGATCTGACCTTCGTCGGCTAATGCATGTAGTGTTGCAACAACGACATGATAACGATCCACTTCAAAGAAACTTCTCAATGCTTCACGAGTATCGCTTCGGCCAAAACCATCCGTACCTAAAACGGTATAGCTCGCTTTAACCCACGGACGGATTTGTTCTGCATATAAACGTATGTAGTCTGTTGCAGCAACCACGACACCAGCCGCATCATCTAAGCATTCAGAAATATAGCTGCGTTTTTTCGGTGCGGTTGGGTTGAGGCGATTATGGCGTTCAACTTCCTGTCCATCTCGAACCAACTCGTTCATGCTAGTCGCACTCCACACATCAGCAGAGACTTTCCAGTCTTTTTCAAGCAGCTCTGCAGCTGCTTCCACTTCACGCAGAATAGTACCGCTACCCATAAGCTGGGCTTTAAGCTTATGTTTACCGCCAGTTTTGAGCTTATACAACCCTTTGATTATGCCTTCTTCAACGCCTTCGGGCATTTCAGGGTGTTTGTAATTTTCATTCATGGCCGTGATGTAGTAGAAAACATTTTCCTGCTTCTCATACATACGTTTCATACCATCATGAACAATCACCGCAACTTCATAGGCGTAAGTCGGATCGTAGCTGATGCAGTTTGGAATAGCATTTGCCATCAATAGGTTATGACCATCTTGATGCTGTAAACCTTCACCATTCAATGTCGTACGACCTGCAGTCCCCCCGATGAGGAAACCTTTGGCCTGAATATCACCAGCTAACCACCATAAGTCACCAACACGCTGGTAACCAAACATGGAGTAATAGATATAGAACGGCACCATGTTAACGTTGTAGTTACTGTAAGCCGTTGCAGCTGATACCCACTCAGCCATTGAACCGGCTTCGTTAATCCCTTCTTCAAGAATCTGGCCTTTGGTATCTTCACGGTACCACATGACTTTTCCTGAATCTTCGGGCTCATAACGCTGGCCAGAAGAAGAATAAATACCCACACTACGGAACAAGCCTTCCATACCAAAAGTACGGGCTTCGTCCGGCACGATTGGAACGATATTTTTACCGATTTGTTTATCACGAATCAGTGCAGTCAAGACGCGAACAAACGCCATTGTGGTTGAAAGTTCACGATCTCCGCTTGATTTCAATACAGCATCAAACAGTTTTAATTCAGGAATTTTCAGAGCAGGTGCACTGTTGTTACGTTTAGGTAAGAAACCGCCCAATTCTTTACGGCGTTCCAGTAAATATTTTTTCTCTGGGCTGTCATCCTTAAGTTTGATGAATGGGACGTTGTCTACTTCTTCATCTGTTAAAGGAATGTTGAAACGGTCACGGAACCGTTTCATTTGTTCAATTTCCAGCTTCTTCTGCTGATGCGTCGTGTTTTGACCTTCACCCGCTTCACCCATGCCATAACCTTTAACGGTTTTAGCTAAGATAACGGTAGGTTGTCCAACATGATCGACGGCACGTTTATAGGCAGCATAAATCTTTCTTGGATCGTGACCACCACGACTTAAATGCCAGATATCTTCATCTGTCATGTCAGAAACCATTTCTAACAATTCAGGGTATTTACCAAAGAAGTGTTTACGCACATAAGCACCATCTTTGGCTTTATAGTTCTGGTATTCGCCGTCAACGACTTCTTCCATTCGTTTAAGCAGTAAGCCTTTTGTATCACGAGCCAGTAACTGATCCCAGCCACTACCCCATAAAACTTTAATAACATTCCAGCCCGCACCACGGAATAAAGCTTCTAATTCTTGAACAATTTTGCCGTTACCACGTACAGGGCCATCAAGGCGCTGTAAGTTACAGTTAACGACATAGATAAGATTATCCAGCTTCTCGCGACCAGCCAAGGTAATCGCACCTAATGATTCTGGCTCATCCATCTCACCATCGCCCAGATAAGCCCAGACATGACGGCCTTCTGTTTTGACAATATCACGGTGCTGCATGTATTTCATGAAGCGAGCCTGATAGATGGCTAAAATAGGACCAAGCCCCATTGATACAGTTGGGAACTGCCAGTAGTCAGGCATTAGCCATGGATGTGGATAAGAGGACAGACCTTTACCGTCTACTTCAAAACGGAAATTTTCTAATTGTTCTTCAGTCAGTCTGCCTTCAAGGAAAGAACGCGCATAAATACCTGGAGATGAATGGCCTTGAACAAAAACCATATCAGCACCATTGCCATATTCATCACCTTTAAAGAAGTGGTTAAAGCCCACATCGTAAAGGGTGGCTGCTGATGAAAAACTCGCAATATGACCACCGACAGAACCGGGTTTCATATTAGCTTTCACTACCATCGCCATAGCATTCCAGCGAATATAAGATCTCAGCTTGTGTTCCATCGCCTGGTCACCAGGGATGCGTTCTTGCTGATCAACAGGAATCGTGTTGACGTATGCAGTGTTAGCGCTATACGGGAGGTTAATCCCAGTACGACGAGCCATATCAATGAGCTTCTCAATGATAAAGTGCGCTTTTTCCTCACCACCGGCCTCAATTACAGACTCAAGGGCGTCGAGCCATTCTTGAGTTTCCTGTGGATCGTGATCGACAAAATCAGTCATAAATACCTTCTCAAATCATAACGCGATGAATAACAGCGGAACATTGTAACAGTTTTTGTTTGAATTCATGACTCAAACCACTATATACAATGCCACTTGACACAGAATTTAAACAGAAACTTGTTTACTGACTTATGGTTAGTTCACACCACAACGTTGAGGTGTTGTATATCAGTTTGCGAAAAAAATCAGCGAGTGACCAGCTTTTTTTATTAAATGAATGTAAAAACCTGACAAAAAACAAGGCTAAAAGCAACAGTATGTAAATGACTGGTTCACGAATATCGGCCTTTACCAGCATAAGAAAATGAAGACACGACAAAGAAGCAACTAAATATGTCAGACGGTGTAACCTTTTCCAGCGTTTACCACCCAACCTTTTTATCATTTTATTAGTTGAGGTTACGACCAAGGGTAACAGCAAAATAAAACTGATGAAGCCCACAGTGATGAATGGACGTTTGATGATATCTTTCCAAATGTCATGAATATTAAAAAGTTGATCGAGACCAAGATATAACAGCATATGGACAAAGGCATAGAAAAAGGCATAGAGACCTAACATGCGTCGATATTTGACGACTGCCGTCAGACCTGTATACCAACGGATAGGTGAAACCAGCAAAGTGATTAATAAAAAACGTAATGCCCATAAGCCAGAGCTTCTGGTTAATGTCTCAACTGGATTAGCACCAAGGTTCTCAGTAAAGAGTCCCCAGATTAGATAAATGAGTGGCACAAGACAGATAAAAAACACTCCTGCCTTGACCATGCTTGCTTTGTTTTTTGCTGACATCTAGTTTTCAGAAATAACGTTTAAGATCCATGCCAGCATAGAGATCTGCCACTTGCTCGCCGTAACCATTAAACATCAGCGTTTTACGCTTCAAGAATTCACCGATACGGCGTTCTTTTGCCTGACTCCAACGTGGGTGGTCAACATTTGGATTCACATTTGAATAAAAGCCATATTCTCTAGCATTAGCTTTCATCCATGCCGTCTGAGGCATTTTTTCTACAAACCGTATACGCACAATCGATTTAATGCTTTTAAAACCGTATTTCCAAGGCACAACTAATCGAATTGGTGCCCCATTTTGTCCTAATAACTCTTTGCCATAGAGCCCCACTGACAAGAGTGTAAGAGGATTCATTGCTTCATCAATGCGTAAGCCTTCTACATAAGGCCAGTCAAGCACAGCGCGTCGCTGCCCCGGCATTTGTTCTGGGTCATATAATGTCGTGAATTCAACAAATTTTGCATTCGCATTTGGCTGCGCTTTTTTTAGCAAATCAGCCAGCGGAAAACCAATCCATGGAATCACCATAGACCACCCCTCCACACAGCGCATTCGATATATTCGTTCTTCTAAAGAGAAGGGTTTAATCAATTCATCGTAATCGTATGTACCAGGTTTTTCACACTCACCATCTATAACCACTTTCCATGACTCAAACTTATCTGGAAAAGCGGTCGCATTCAGTGCGGGATCCGTTTTTGATGTGCCAAACTCATAGAAATTGTTATATGTCGTGATTGACTCAAAATCCGTTTTTTCTTCTTCTGTAGAAAAAGGACTATTACTCAAGCCTTTG
Source organism: Methylophaga marina (assembly GCF_030296755.1). Lineage (NCBI taxonomy): Bacteria > Pseudomonadati > Pseudomonadota > Gammaproteobacteria > Thiotrichales > Piscirickettsiaceae > Methylophaga > Methylophaga marina. Next base: position 2,811,455 of record NZ_AP027741.1, on the reverse strand, counting down.
AAAAGTTGAGTCGGATTATCTTCGGTCGCAGCTAACGCCATTGATGGAAATGCACTGGCTAGACCAATCGATATGCTGGTATTGAGAAACTGTCGACGGTTTTGATAAATATCAAAGTCAGTGACTTCTGATTCAGCTATTTCCCAGGATTTTTGTTTTCTAAAAAACATTTACTTACCCTCCTCGCTCGGCTGACAGTATTGGCTTATCCAGTAATCAACACTGAAGTACTTACCAGCCCCGATAAAAAACAACACTAGCAACATCAGGAAATAGGTGGCGGCAAATTCAATACCATTATTAAGCACAACGAAATTACCATGTTGTGTTAACCAGTCGTAATGCCCATATTCCTGCAAAATCTCTTTCGCCTTGTGAAGACGCTCTATAGCTTCATTGACATCATTTGATGCAAAAGGACTCATCGTGTCATGTATTGCCTGCCAACCGTTTTGCCAATGGACAGTGACAGCAGCGACAATCATAGTAAACATTAACGGTAGTGTGACTAAGCGAATGCCCAAGCCCAGAATGAGAAAAATTGCACCAAAGTATTCCGCTCCCCAGGCCAGATAAGCCATCAATTCAGGAAAAGGTAACCCCAATCCCCAATCAGGATTCGCAAACCAAGCGATTGTGCTATTCAGAGAGCTATCAGCATCAAACGGATTCCATTTGTTGTTGGCAGCCACCCAAAAAACAGGCGCGAGATACACACGTAATAATAGTGGTGCCATAAAATCGACGGCACGCGTTTTATTTAAGCTGGTTGAGACACCATGATAAATATGACAGATAGACATACCTGTTCTCCTTAATAAATAAGGGCTCAAAGAGCCCTTATTTAGAAACTGCCAGTGTATTTTAGTGATTACCACCACAGCTGGCTTCATGTGCTTTTTTATCTGCACCGCATTTGGCTTCTTCAGCTTTTTTATCGCCACCGCATTTAGCTTCTTTTGCTTTTTTATCCGCGCCACATTTGGCTTCTTCAGCTTTTTTATCACCACCACACTTTGCTTCACCACATTTCGCTTCGTCTGCATGATGTTCAGCAAGTTGCATATAACCACTCGAAAGTTCTGTTGAAGAGAATGGGTTGCTGTCGGCACTGGCTAAAGATGGTGACAAAGCCATACCTGCTGCTAATGTGGCTATAGCGACTGATGATTTATTTAAGGTTGCCATGATGATTACTTCCTTCTATTGTTATTAAAAAAATAAACGGGCATTGTTGTCCGTCTTGCATAGTAGACGAGCCTCACGAAGGATTGTTACAAACATAATGAAAAAAATGTGAAGCATAGTCCAACACAAGAGCGCCTCTTAATTCAGCAGTTGATAGAGGGTGAAGCTAAAGCGTTTGACTATGTTGTATCTGAATACCATGGCTTAATGCTCACGACTGCCAGAGCTATTGTGGGTGAAGCGTTCGCTGATGAGATTGTTCAAGATGCCTGGCTGTCAGCCATCAAAGCATTACCAAACTTCGAGGCACGTTCCAGCTTAAAAACTTGGCTTTTGCAAATCACCAGTAATGCTGCCAAGACTCGGTTCAAGCGAGAGCAACGACAAGTTTCTCTGGATGAAGGCTGGGAATCAGTCCCTCGAGATAAATTTGATCAACGAGGCCATCGCTTAGATGATGTTTTACCCTGGGAACAGGAGACACCTGATGCCCTTCTTGAAAACGAACAACTAAAAGAACTGATTGAAACAAGCTTTCGTCAATTACCCGCAAACCAGCGTGCTTTGTTAACTATGTATGATATGGAGGGCTTATCAATGTCAGAGATCTGTAACATTCTGGATATCAGTTCGTCTAATGCTAGAGTGCTCTTGCATCGGGCCCGCACGACCATACACCACAAAATCGAAGAATACCGAGGAAGATAACAGATGTTTCAATGTAAAGATGTGGCAGAAGAAGCCAGTAATTATCTTGAAGGTGATCTGCCTATTAGAAAGCGACTCGGTCTATTTTTACACCTGCTTGTCTGTAGTTGCTGCCGAAATTATCTACAACAACTTCGTCAGACCATTTCGACTGTTGCCACACTTCGACCAACAGAAGAAGATGCTACAGATACCAAAGCGCTGGCAGAAAAGCTGCGAACATTATCTGAGTCAAAGCCCAGATAAGCGCGCATTTCATCCATTATTTTTTTGGGCCTGTCTGATATCTGTCCTTCCATTCACTATATGGCATGCCATAAATATGCTCACGCGCTTGATCGTAATCCATATCAATGTGCTTTTCCTCTGCTGCAGCCAGATACCACTTTGATAAACAATTCCGGCAAAATCCTGCCAGATTCATTAAATCAATGTTTTGTACATCGGTATTTTCACGCAGATGTTCAAGTAAACGTCTGAACGCGGCGGCTTCAAGTTCAGTTTGTGTTTGCTGATCCATAATTTTCCTCAAATAAAAAACATTTCACATGATGTGTTGGACTGAGCGGCGTTGAGTCAGGATATAGCTCCAAACATATAGGCATAGCATGTGGACAGCGCTGATGAAAGTGACAGCCTTTAGGTGGATTCGCTGGCGAAGGCAGTTCACCATCAAGTTGATGAGCGACCACCACATTCTCATCTGCATGAATTCTGGGAACCGCTGCAAGTAATGCCTGAGTGTATGGGTGCTTTGGATTATTTAACACTTCATCCCGTGTGCCCTGCTCAACAATGCGGCCAAGATACATTACTGCCACACGATGAGCCAAATAATCTACCACACTGATGTTATGGGTTATAAATAAAAATGATAATCCAAACTCATGCTGAATATCTCTTAGTAAATTTAATATCTGTGCCTGAACAGATACATCCAGTGCACTCGTGGGTTCATCACAGATAATTAATTCTGGTTCAGCGGCTAATGCTCTTGCTATACATATTCGTTGGCGCTGACCACCTGAAAACTCATGTGGATAACGATGTTTGATATCTGTCCTCAATCCCACTCGAAGCAGTAATTCATCCACTTTTGCTTCCTGCAACGCAGGATCTTTAATTGAAGATGTCAGCATCCCCTCTTTGATGACATTGTTAATGGTCATTCGCGGGTTCATTGACGCAAAAGGATCTTGAAAGATAATCTGCATAGAAGCGCGAGCTGAACGTAAGGCTTTAGATGACAATCGATTAAGCGTTTGTTTCTGAAAAATAACATTGCCAGAGGTGACAGGCACGAGTTGCAATATTCCTTTGCCAACTGTAGTTTTGCCACAGCCAGACTCGCCAACTAATGCCAACGTTTCAGCAGAACGAAGCTCGAAGCTTAAGCCATCAACCGCCTTCACTGCACCAATAGTCCGTTGGAACAATCCTTTTTTGATAGGAAAGTGAACTTTTAAGTCGTTGACTTGCAGTATCGCATTATCTGCTGGCACAACCTGTGAAAGCTTTGAGCTATGGAAAGACTGTTGATGGGCTTTTTGCTCAGCATGGACATCACTATCATATAAATGACAGCGAACACCATGTGCCTCATTACTTATCCAACGTGGTTCAACTTCATGACAGTCATCCCAAGCCAGCTCACAACGTTCAGCAAAACGACAAGCATGAAACTGGCGATTTAATGGCGGCACGCTTCCTTGTATCACCGTGAGTTTTTCTTCCCGCTTCTGCTTTGAGGGAATAGCCTGAAAAAGCTTTTGAGTGTATGGATGTTGAGTATTATTAAAGAATTGTGTTCGGCTGGCTGATTCGACAATTTGCCCGGCATACATCACGGCTACATGATCGGCCATCTGAGCAACAACACCTAAGTCATGCGTAATCAGTAGAATGGCCATACCTGTTTTCTGCTGAATAGCTTTCAGCAAATCAAGTATTTGAGCCTGAATGGTCACATCTAAGGCGGTTGTTGGTTCATCTGCAATCAATAACTCAGGTTCACCGGCAAGCGCCATAGCAATCATCACGCGTTGTTTCATGCCACCAGACAACTGATGAGGGTAAGCATTGATGCGTTCATTAGGATCAGGAATACCTACCGATCCAAGTAAGTCTATCGTTTTGTGATGAATCGCTTCCTTATCAAGATTGAAGTGCCATTTAAATACTTCAGCAATCTGCTGTCCTACAGTGAGAACAGGATTTAGTGAACTTTGGGGTTCTTGAAAAATCATGGCTATTCTACGACCACGAATTTTTTCCATTTCTGCTTCAGAAAGAGAAAGAATATTTTGTCCACCCAAACGGACCTCGCCAGCCACAATGTGGCTGGCTGGATAAGGGTTCAACCTCAGAAGAGACAATGCTGTCATGGATTTGCCACAGCCAGACTCTCCCACTAGCGCATAGGTTTGACCTTTCTCAATACAAAAATCCACCCCATCAACCGCTCGGTATGGCGCCTTATCATTTCCAAACCATGTTTTTAATGCTTTGACTTCTAGTAATGCGCTCATAATGTACCTTGCATTCTAGGATCAAATGCATCGCGAACAACATCTGCAAACAAGTTCGCAGCAAGCACCAACACAAACATTGAAATAAATGCTGCAGTTAGAGACCACCAGACGACAGGTTCTCTTGCCATTTCAAGGCGTGCACTATTAATCATATTGCCCCAGCTAATCATGGAAGGGTCGACACCAACACCAACATAAGAAAGCACGGCTTCCGCCAGAACCAAGCCACTAAAGTCTAAGACCACGGCAATAAGTACTAAATGCATCAAGTTCGGCAAAATATGTTTACGTAGAATACTAAAACTCCCCGCCCCTAAAGCACGAGATGCCATGACGTATTCTGCTTCACGTAACTTAAGTGTTTCTGCTCGTAGAATTCGACACAGACCAGTCCAACTGGTCATGCCCAAAATAATGCATAAAAACAACAGCCGAATATCTGCACGCTCAGCAATGGTTTTAAAGTTCTCAGGATGATTATTCATATAAACCTGAAGAATTAATACGGCTGCAGCAATCAGTAATACACCTGGGATGGAGTTCAAAGTGGTGTAAATATATTGAATAAGATCGTCTATCCAGCCTCGGAAATAACCTGCGGCAATGCCCAGCATAATGGCCATAGGCAACATCACCAAGGTAGTTAACGTCCCAATCACTAAGCCTGTACGGATACTCTTTAAGGACTGGTATAAAACATCCTGTCCCACTTTATCCGTACCAAACACATGATAGTTCTGACTCAGTAAAGCTAAGTTACAGATGAGTAATAAAAGACAAAAAGCGGTGAAATAAAAAGTATGAAGTGGATAGTCGGAGTGATTGAGAAAGATGCGTTTGGTTTGCGGGAAGATCTGGCTTACATGAGCACGCGAGGCAATGGCAGTATGACAAACATAAATCAGAAACAGCAATAACAGGCTTAACAGACTGGCTTTTAAAATTGTTTGGTAAATATCAGATGTTTTGTGATCAGAACTTGCTAAATGGGCAGCGCCATATTTCAATTTCGGATAATCATAGTTAATGGAACCATCATCCATCGTCTGTATTTCTTTAACAAACAAACGATCAGCAAAAGGCGCTGAATAGGTTTTTTCTAATTGTTGTTTCAGTGGTAAAACAAGCCAATCAAATACACTGAATACTTCTGATGAATAATAAACTTCTTTTGCGTTCTTTGTTGCGTCTAATGCCGGACGATAATGTAAAGAGTCCAGCAGGCCAACGATGATATACACACCGAGGATCATAACGGAAATCATGCCTCGCTTGCGCTTTATTACTGATTTCCAGGGCGTACTTAAATGAGGCTGTGTTCTTATATAAAAGGCTGCTACAGCAATAACGGCTACCAGCAGGAAGATGAGAATGTCTGTCCAAAGAAATACGGGCAAAAACGACATGGTCGGCCTTGTTTATTTTTTCAGACTTGATGTATCAATCTTTAGTTCTCGTGGTAATGAGAATTCAATGTTCTCTTTTAAACCGTCATCTTCGTATGACGAATCAACACCTAAGTCACGTAATTTTTCAACAACTTGGTTGACGAGTATTTCTGGTGCTGATGCACCTGCCGTCAAACCAATTCGATTTTTATCTACAAGCCATTGTGGATCTATTTGATCGGCATTGTCTATTAAAAAAGCAGGCGTGCCTAACTTCTCTGATAATTCACGTAAACGATTCGAGTTAGAGCTATTTACCGAGCCTACCACTAAAACAAGATCACACTCGTTTGCGAGTTTTTTCACGGCATCTTGTCTGTTTTGTGTGGCATAGCAAATATCATCTTTGCTTGGGCCGATAATGTCGGGAAAGTGTTGACGCAGAGCATCAATCACAACCGAGGTATCATCAACAGAAAGTGTGGTTTGGGTAACAAAGGCCAGTTGCTGTGGATTTTTGACTTTTAGTCTGGCGACATCTTCAGGCGACTCAACTAAGTACATGCCGCCTTCTGTTGATGTGTATTGGCCCATAGTCCCTTCTACTTCGGGGTGTCCTGCATGACCAATCAGAATACATTCCATATTCTGTTTTTCATAACGTGACACTTCCATATGCACTTTAGTCACTAAAGGACAAGTCGCATCAAACACTTTTAGATCACGCTTTTTCCCCTCACTCTGCACCTTTTTCGATACGCCGTGAGCACTAAAAATCAAGGTACTTCCGTCGGGGACCTCATCCACTTCTTCGACAAAAATAGCGCCTTTGTCTCTAAGACCATCGACCACAAAGCGATTATGAACCACTTCATGACGCACATAAACGGGGGCACCAAACAACTCCAGTGCGCGCTCTACGATATCTATTGCTCTATCGACACCGGCACAAAAGCCACGTGGATTGGCGAGGATAAGTTCTTTGCTCATAATACTGCCTTTGGATAAGAACCTAAAATGCGAAACATGGATGACTCATTCTCTAATAGAGTCAACGCTGATGCTACTGCTGGCTCGTCAATATGTCCTTCAATATCAATAAAAAAAACATATTCCCAAATACCTTTTCTCGAGGGTCTCGACTCGATACGGGTCATGCTGATGCTGTAATCCGCTAATGGTTTTAACAGAGTCTGCAAAGCGCCAGGTTTATTCTTGGTCGCAACTAAAAGCGCTGTTTTATCAACACCTGAAGGTCCAACATTCTGTGATCCAATCACCAAAAAGCGCGTCGTGTTATCGACCTCATCTTCGATATTACTGGCTAAAATGGATAAACCATAAATATCTGCTGCACGATTCGCAGCAATAGCGGCAGTATTTTGAGGTTCTGCTGCAACACGCTTGGCAGCTTCGGAATTACTGTTGAGCGGTATCAACTCAGCCTCAGGTAGTTGCTCCATCAGCCATTGGCGACACTGCGCGATGGCTTGAGGATGAGCATAAACTTTGTTTATATCTTCGAGCCGCTTCTCTTTACTGAGTAAATAATGGTGTATGCGTAATGTGACTTCACCATTAATTTTTAACGGTGAGGAAATAAACCGGTCTAAGGTATGCGAGACCATACCTTCGGTTGAATTTTCTACTGGCACTACGCCGTAACAGGCATGCGAGGTTTCAACAGCATGAAAAACATCGGCAATGGTACTCATCGGATGAAGCTCAACGCTGCCACCAAACTGTTTTTGAGCCGCCGCTTGAGTAAAAGAGCCTTCAGGACCGAGATAAGCCACTTGTAAAGGTTTTTCAGCTGCCAGACATGCAGACATGATTTCACGAAATAATCTGGCCACCTCAGCAGAAGCTAATGGGCCCTCATTCCGTTCCATCACCGTTCTTAGCACCATCGCTTCGCGTTCAGGACGATAAAAGTCGGCCTGTTCACCACTATCTATTTTTATCCGGGCAACTTCCTGAGCCATCGCAGCTCGGTCATTCAGCAATTGCTGGATTTTTAAATCGATATCATCAATTTTTTGACGAATATTGGCTAAGGCTTCTTTTTCATTCATTGGCAATAATTACCCGTGCTTACGCTCAAATTCATTCATGAAACTGATCAGTGCATCGACACCCGCCTCTGGCATAGCGTTGTATATGCTTGCACGCATACCACCCAAGTCTCGATGACCTTTGAGTGTCAGTAACTTGTGTTCTGCGGCTTGCTGCAAAAACAGTTTATCAAGCTTATCATCTGCCAATGTAAAGGGGACATTCATCCACGAACGATATCGAATATCGACAGGATTACTGTAAAAGTCACTTCCATCAATGGTGGCATATAGCTTAGCTGCTTTACGTTTGTTTAGTGCAGCCATTGCCTCTAATCCACCCTGCTGCTTCAACCAGTCAAAAACTAAACCAGCTAAATACCAGCTATATGTGGCTGGTGTGTTAAACATTGATCCGTTATCGGCATGGGTTTTGTAGTTGAGCATAGTTGGTGTACCAGGCAATACATCACCCAGTAAATCCTTGCGAATAATGACAATGCACAAACCAGCGGGACCAATGTTTTTCTGTGCGCCTGCGTAGATCATACCGAATTGCGACACATCAATCGGACGCGACAAAATGGTCGATGACAAGTCAGCGACTAACGCTACATCTCCAACATCAGGAATCTCCGCAAACTCAAGTCCGTGTATGGTTTCATTAGGTGTGTAATGAACATACGCAGCCTTATCTGACAGAGTCCACTCGCTTGGGTTGGCAATTGTGGTGAAATGGTTAGCTGTTGAATCTGTAACAATATTCACATCACAAAACTGTCTAGCCTCAGCGATAGCTTTGGTAGACCACGCCCCAGTATTGAAATAGTCCGCTGTTTTTTTCCACGCAGCAGGTTCATTGGAATCATGGGGAACTGTAGCGATGCTCCGCCCTGTAAAAATAACACAGCGTAGTCATCAGAAATGTCCATTAATTCACGAAGATCAGTTTCAGCTTGCTCAGCAATGCGAGTGTATTCTGGTCCGCGATGGCTCATCTCCATCACAGACATACCTGTTCCATTCCAATCCAGCATTTCCTGCTGAGCCCGTTCCATGACGGCATCAGGCAACATCGCAGGACCAGCACTAAAATTATAAGCTCTCAAATTTATTCTTCTGTTGTTTCGTCAGTATCATCCATATCATCGATAGCTAAATCGACATCTGGGTCTTCATCTTCAATAACGCGTTCCAAACCGACGAGTTTTTCACCATTGCTGAGATTAATTAATCGAACACCTTGCGTGTTACGTCCGACCAAAGACACATCTTTCACCGGTGTTCTAACCAAAGTGCCACCATTTGTGATTAACATAATTTGATGTTCATCACAGACTTGTACAGCGCCGACCACACAGCCATTTCGTTCAGATGTCTGAATTGAAATGATGCCTTGTCCACCACGGCCTTGTACACGATATTCAGCCAGATTAGTGCGTTTACCGTAACCAAATTCGGTCGCCGTTAGAATGGCACCGTCTTCTTCAGCAATAATCAGAGAAATAATTTTCTCATCATCGCCGATACGCATACCACGTACACCACGAGAAACACGTCCCATTGAGCGGACATCTGTTTCAGCAAACCGGATAACCTTACCGGTATTACTAAATAACATCACATCAGAATGTCCATTAGTGACAGCCACATCGATCAACTGGTCGTCTTCTTTCAGATCTACGGCGATAATGCCGTTTGCACGCGGGCGTGAATAATCTACCAGAGGTGTTTTCTTAACCGTACCTGACGCTGTCGCCATGAAAATAAACTTATCCGCTTCAAACTCACGAATAGGTAGAACAGCATTAATCTTCTCACCTTCTTCTAACGGTAATAAGTTAATGATGGGTTTACCCCGTGAAGCGCGGCTTCCTTGTGGCAGTTCATAGACTTTTTCCAATACACTTTACCGGCGCTGGAGAAACATAAAAGCGTGTCATGTGTATTGGCAATAAACAAATGCTCAATGAAATCTTCATCTTTCATGGCAGTCGCCGCTTTACCTTTACCACCACGCTTTTGTGCCTGATACGTATCAAGCTGCTGGGTTTTGGCATAACCAGCATGTGATAGCGTCACTACCATTTCTTCTTCGGTAATTAAATCTTCAAGCGTTAGATCAAGATGATTGGCCAGAATTTCTGTACGACGCTCATCACCGTATTCGGCATTAATAGCAACTAACTCTTCACGAATCACCGCCATCAAATTATCCGGATCACTCAAAATAGCTAACAACTCTGCAATGACCTCCAGAACTTCTCGGTACTCTTGCAGAATCTTATCTTGTTCCAGACCTGTTAGGCGGTGTAAGCGCATATCCAAAATAGCTTGTGCCTGGACTGGCGATAGGTGATAGAGATTGTTCACTAAGCCATATTGTTCAGCCAGATCCTCTGGACGAGAAGCTTCTGCGCCAGCAGCACCTAACATCTCCAGAATCATGCCTGAAGCCCAGCCTTTTGCTAACAGAGCTTCTTTTGCTTCAGCAGGGTTGGGAGAAGCTTTAATAAGCTCGATAACTTCATCAATATTGGCTAATGCGGTTGCCAGACCTTCTAATACGTGTGCACGCTCACGCGCTTTTCTGAGATCATAAATCGAGCGACGTGTCACGACTTCACGACGGTGGCGAATGAAGGCATCCAGAATTTCTTTCAGGTTAAGCGTACGAGGCTGTCCATCAACAATCGCAACCATGTTGATGCCGAATACAGTTTGCATCTGTGTCTGCTGATACAGATTGTTAAGGATGACCTCAGGGACTTCACCACGCTTAAGGACAATCACCATGCGCATACCGTCTTTGTCAGACTCATCGCGCAATGCCGAGATCCCTTCAATTTTTTTATCTTTAACAAGCTCGGCGATTTTTTCTAATAATCGGGCTTTGTTGACCTGGTAAGGCAGTTCTTTAACAACAATACTTTGTTGACCTGAAGCCTCATTGGTCTCAATGTCAGCACGCGCACGAATGTGTACTCGGCCACGACCAGTTTGATAGGCTTCAGCAATACCACGAGCCCCATTAATGATGCCCGAAGTCGGGAAATCAGGCCCCGGTACATATTCCATTAACTCATGTGTTGTGACATCTGGATTGTCGATAATAGCAATACAGGCATTCAGAATTTCTGTGAGGTTGTGAGGCGGAATATTGGTTGCCATACCCACCGCAATACCAGAAGAACCGTTGACCAGAAGTGCTGGAATTTTTGTTGGTAGTACCGCAGGCTCTGACTCTGACTCATCATAGTTGGGAACAAAGTCAACAGTTTCTTTTTCAAGATCGGCCAGCATTTCATGAGCAATTTTTGCCATGCGTACTTCGGTGTAACGCATCGCTGCCGGAGGGTCACCATCCACTGAACCAAAGTTACCTTGCCCATCGACCAGCATGTATCGCATGGAAAATGGCTGAGCCATACGTACCATGGTGTCATAAACAGCCGTATCACCATGAGGGTGATATTTACCGATAACATCACCGACAATACGGGCAGACTTTTTATATGGGCTGTTCCAGCTATTACCTAGCTCTCTCATCGCGTAGAGAACACGACGATGAACAGGTTTTAATCCATCACGAACATCCGGTAGCGCACGTCCCACGATAACGCTCATCGCGTAGTCAAGGTACGACTGCTTCATCTCGGTTTCGATACCTATCGAATCCAGTTCTAAGGCAATTTCACTCATTTATTGACCGTCCAAATAAAGCATAAGGCTACAAATGCTGTTGCTCAGTATGATTATTCTGAACACATTTGTAGCGTAGCCAGTTCTACATAGTATGGTTTACCAACCAGCTTCAGAAGAGGAAACCAGTCGAAAGAATTCCAGCCACAACGTTGAGAAAAACACCAACTTCTTCGTCGTGCTCTGGAAAACACACTCACGCCAGAATCCGGGTAAACGTGTCTAAACCACCAAACCTCTTATCCTACCACTAAAGCCTATATCCTGCACGCTAAAGTCAAGATGCTACCTAGCATCTACTTTTGAAAAATATGCGCTTAAATCCTGCTCTAAAGTCGTTAGAAGTTCTTCGGTTCCTTGTTTCCAGCCAGTAACAACATGACTCGGGGTGGCTTGTTCAATGTCGACATCCACGCGTAACCCTGTCTGAAATAACAATTTTTCCGGGTTGTCGGCAGGTGACATAAAGAACTGCATTTCAATGACTGATTGTGGAGAATAGGCAGGACGTTTTTCGCCGTAAAAAGCCGTGACCGCGGCATCCATCACAAAATCCGCGGGTATAGAATCATCTGTAACCACATGACTGAATTGACCACTTTTTTGTAACCAGCGTTTAACGATATTGGTGAACATCACCTCAGGGTCAACCAGAAACTGATGAGGCTCAATAGCTTTATATTCATTTTCACCGATTCGAAAGATTAAGGTTTTACTTCTGAAATGAGGTACAACACGGACTGGCTTCAGCAGTAATACACGCTCTGCTGGGAAGTCAGAGGCTATATCCGTGCGGTCTACGTCCAGTGCATAATATCGCGGTGTCATGTCGACATCTTTTTCTTCACCACCCCAGCTAAAGCACGAGCTTAAAAACAGTGATGACAACATAATAAAAACAGAAAAAATCAATCGTGAGTGTAAAGTCAACATACTTCCTTTTGGGTTAATTTGTTGTGTCATTAAAAACCGGGCAATGACTGCCGATATAATAGACGCTAATCACCTTTTCGCTCAATGAGATTATTATGGAAAAGCTAAAAGCTAAAATCAGAGATGTTAATGACTTTCCTTCACCAGGCATCGTGTTCAAAGACATCACCCCTCTGGTACAGGACCCCATCTTGTTGAGAGAATGTGTAGCAGCATTAATTCAACCATACAAGGGAAAGGCGATAACCGCTGTCGCAGGAATGGAAGCAAGAGGCTTTATTTTTGGTTCATTAGCAGCATGGGAATTGGGTGTTGGATTTATTCCACTGCGTAAGCCAGGTAAATTACCTTACGATGTTCAACGTATCGACTATGATCTTGAATATGGTTCAGCTGCTCTGGAAGCACATATCGACGCAATTAAAGCTGGCGATAAAATACTAGTCATAGATGATGTCCTGGCCACAGGGGGTACGGCACGAGCCAGCTGTGAACTTATACAAAACTTAGGGGGCGAGGTGGTTGCCTGTGCCTTTGTCATGGAGCTTGGTTTTTTGCATGGTCGTGATGTCCTAGCCCCATACCCTATCCACACTCTAATAAGCTATTAAGATTATGTTGAAACTCTTTATCGCCGCACTCTTAGTCTCGTCACCTTTATTTGCTGAAGAATTTCAGGCCCCCGTTACCGATACAAATTGGCAAGTCATTGAATCACCGCTTGAGTGTTCATTAATGCAAACCATTCCCAGTTTTGGCAAAGCCGGTTTTTATAGACGAAATGGACAACCATTACAACTGACGTTTGATACCGATAATCAACCTGCTGAAAATAGTCATGTGTCATTTGAAATGTCTGCAGCGCCGTGGCAGAACACTGAGGAGTTTGACACTTTAAAGCGTATACCCACCTCTTCAGGACAAAGACAATTCCAAATCGAAGGGCCCCTGGCACAACAAGCACTGGTAAAAATGCAGGATGGCCGATTTCCTATCATTCGTTACCGTTCTCAAGCATACGCTGATGAGATCACTGTAAAGTTATCCACTATTAAGTTCAGTGACTCATTACCAGCGTTTCAGCAGTGTTTAAACAACCTCTACCCAGATAGTTTTTCTGACATCAGAAAACTGACTGTTTATTTTGAGTCGGAAAGGACCAATTTAGACAAAGCTTCTCTTCAAGCACTCACTCGTGTAGCAGAGTACGTAAAAGTGGATGACAGTGTCAGTCAAATCACTATCACCAGTCACACTGACAGTTTTGGTCGCAAACGTTTAAATGTCCCACTTTCAGAGGCAAGAGCAAAAACCATACGAGACTTTTTTGTCGGCCAATATGAGATACCGGCAGAAAAAATTATCATGCGGTCGTTTGTCGATCATGATCCCGCAGCTACGAATAAAACCGCTAAAGGGCGTGCTTACAATCGTCGCGCTGAAATCGAATTAATCCGGTGAAAGGCTTTTCGGCGAAGCCAATTAGTGTCACCATTACATTCCGTTTAATCGTGCTCCAGTGAGCTAAAGGAAGAGAATGAATCACGAAGCAGTCATGGCACTGTCAGTCATTGGAATTATCGCCATTGTATGTCAATGGCTAGCTTGGTGGATAAAACTGCCTGCCATCGTCCTGTTACTGATCGCGGGTATTGTTCTGGGACCTGTGACAGGTTGGTTGGATCCCGAGGCATTATTCGGTGACCTGCTCTTCCCTACTGTCTCACTTGCTGTTGCTGTCATCCTGTTCGAAGGAAGCCTGACCCTCAAATTTGAAGAAATTCGAGGACTTCAAAAAGTCGTCCGCAATATTTTGACGCTGGGTGTGATGATCACCTGGTCTGCCATCGCCATCGCGACCCATCTTTTATTAGATTTCCCCTGGGCTCTGGCTATTTTATTCGGTGCCATTATGGTCGTAACAGGTCCCACTGTTATCGTCCCTATGCTCAGGACTGTGCGTCCCAATGCCAAAATCTCTAATATTTTACGTTGGGAAGGTATTGTTATCGATCCATTAGGTGCAATTCTGGCCGTTTTAGTATTTGAAGTACTCTTATCTATCCAGCTTCAGGGGCATGCCGAAGTCGGACATACTCTCTATATGTTTGCCAAAACGATTGTAGTCGGACTCAGCATTGGTGCTATCGCTGGTTACAGTTTTGGCTTGTTATTACGCCGTCATCTATTACCTGAGTATCTGCATAATGTGGCAGCACTGGCACTGGTATTTGGTACCTTTGCTGTGTCCAACGAAATCTCTGAAGAATCAGGCTTGCTGACGGTTACCGTGCTGGGTATCTGGTTAGCCAATATGAAAAATGTTCAGGTAGAAAATATCTTAGACTTCAAAGAAGATCTGAGTATTTTCCTGATTTCTGGCTTATTTATTCTGCTGGCTGCACGCCTTAATCTGGACTCATTCACTCAATTGGGTCTGGGCGCGGTTATTTTATTTTTATTTATTCAGTTTGTTGTGCGTCCCGTCAAAGTGTTTGTCTGTTCCATCGGCTCAGACTTAACTTGGCAAGAGAAAGCGATGATTAGCTGGATTGGACCTCGTGGTATTGTAGCTGCAGCCGTTACGGCATTATTTGCTCTGCGTTTACAAGATATCGGTTACGAAAAAGCCGACTTGTTAGTACCCTTATCGTTTGCCATCATTATCGGTACAGTTCTGGTGCAAGGTGCCACAGCTAAATTTATTGCAAAACGTCTCGGTGTGGCAGAGCCAGAAGATAGTGGTTTCCTGATTGTGGGTGCCAACTCTGTCGCGCGTGTGGTGGCACAGGCACTCAATGATAACGGCTTCAGAACTCGTCTTACTGATGGTAGCTGGAGTAATGTCAAAGAGGCTCGAATGAAAGGCATGGATACTTACTACGGTAATGCCGTTTCTGAGCATGCCGATCGTCACTTGGATCTGATAGGTCTTGGCCAGATACTCGCACTGACACCACAAAGTGAACTCAACGCTTTAGCCTGTATGCGTTATAAGTCAGAATTCGGCAGCAACCGCGTTTACTTTCTATCAACAGATAAAGAAAAAGATAAGGAACGCAGTGTTGTTAAATCACGAAAAGCAATAAGTCATGACTCTCATGTCTTGTTTGGCAGTGAAATCACCTATGCCAAAATGGCCAGCCTGATTTCCCAAGGTGCCAAAATCAAACAAACTAAATTAACTGAAAACTTCAGTTTCGCTGATTACTTGCGTGAGCATGGTCGTCGTGTGACACCGTTATTTGCCTTCAATCCTCGGAAACGTCTGCGCTTTTTCACCGCAGCAGAATCATTACAGCCTGAAATGGGTTGGACTATTGTGGCCTTAGTGCAGGATGAAACTGATCTGACGCCAGCAGAAATGAGTGCACCAGAAGTTGATGGTAGTCTTGATGAAAATCGTTTACCAACATAACAAAAGAATTCAGCTTTCAGGCCGATATATCAACTAGGAACACTGAGTTGAAGTAAGGGTAAAGTTATACCATGGCTGAAGACAATAACGACATTCTTGAAGAAGAAACAGAGACACCTCCCGCATCAGACGACACACCTGAGCGAGAGGTGGCTCCTGAAGATAACGATACAGCCAAAGCCAACAGCAAAGATAAGCCATTGTTATTTGGCTTATCAAAATCACTGTTAATAAAAATAGGGATCGGTGTGGCTGCCCTCTTGCTTATCACAGGCTTAGCCCTATTTTTTCTGATGGATTCTTCAGATACAGAGGAAGAAGCAGAACCTATTTTGCTGGATGCTCCCACGGATTCAGACAATGAAGATACGGATAACCTCTCATCAGCAGATGAACAAAGCGCTGTCTTACCTGAAGTGGATATCAATCTAGAAGATGATGAAGAAGAAGGTGTGGTCTTACCGACAGTGGTAAAAAAACAAACGGATGAAAATGGCAACGTCATCCCAACAGAAAACCTTATTGACCCCATGCCAGGTGACGAGACCGCTTTGAACGAGAATACTGCTTCAAGCGAAATGGCCAACCAGCAAAATAATGAAGCGGACACATTACCATCCATCACAACGGATTCCACAGCCCCCAATATTGACGGTAGTTCACCAGACAAATTGCTGAAAGAAGTGATGGCATTACAACAACAGCTCAATAAGCAGCAGTCGACTAATCAAGAACTGATCAGGCAGATACAAGAGTTATCAAATGAAAATAAATCGCTGAAAAATGAAGATCTAACAGCAAGCAATTATGTGGCACCGGCGGCACCTTCATTCACAGATAATAATGAAGCTCAGTCAGATAACGATAAACCCATTCAGTACCAGGACTATCGTTATAGCCAGCAACACAAACTCAATATAGGGCCACAATGGGGTGAGGTTAACCCCAATGTAGACAAGTGATGATTATTGCCACATTGCTAACAATTGCTGGGTCACGTGTTGATAGTCATTTGCTTTTGTGATGGCTGTAATCATGGCCACTGAGCCCACCCCAGTTTTTCTGAGCTGCTCAGCTCTTTCAACATTAATGCCACCAATAGCCACGATGGGATAATGCCCGTTCAATAAATCAACCCACTGCTGCAGACGCTCAATACCCTGTGGCGAGAAAGGCATTTGTTTGCTGGTCGTTTCATAGATGGGACCTAAAGCAATATAACTTGGATTCACCGCCAGCGCTCTGGCAAGCTCCCAATATGAATGAGTAGAGACACCTAATCTCAAACCAGCCTCTGAAATCTGCTTTATATTCGCATCATGCAGGTCTTCCTGACCAAGGTGAACACCATAAGCGCCAGCTTCAATCGCCATTTCCCAGTGATCGTTGACGAAAAAATGAACAGGTTTGTTTGCTACCGTACTCATGGCTGACTGCAGATGCTGCTGTATTAAGTCTTGATCAGCCTCTTTCACTCTTAACTGTATCGTTTTGATACCTTCATCAACCAGCTTTTTAACCCAATCAGCACTCTCCACGACCGGATAAATACCAAGCTCAGGACAAGTTGGAAATTCCAATGTTTGACCAATCAACTCAGGCTGATAACACAATTTGGGAAAATCAACTAACGCGATATCTTGCTGGCTATGATGGATAAGCTGGTATGGCCCCACTTTGTGTGAAAGCCTTATGCCACGTGCGACATAGGCTTTGGCTAATACCATAGCATCTCGTATATCTTGTCCTGATGCTAAATGTGAAGCCAGAGATGAAGCCATAACGCATCCTGTTCCTCTTACCTGAACAGCTGTTTTTTCGTTATAGAGATAAAAATCAGCTAATGTAGAAGAAACGAAATCTATGGCCAAAGCATTGTCGCTATGCCCACCTTTAACTAAACAGACATCAACACCTTCTTGACGCAGTAGTTGTGCACCCATCTCTACACTGATATCAGGCTTTGTGAGCGCATAGAGCTCAGGCAAGTTGGGGGTCACCACCGTCACCAGAGGCAAAATCTCTTTATAGATGTAATTTTTGACATCCTCCGGTACAGTCATGCCACCACTGGTACTCCCAAGTACGGGATCAAAAATAACCGGACCGTTAAATTTATTCAGAATATCTTTGATACATTTAGCTATCTCAAGATGTGGAATTAGACCTATCTTTATCGCTTTAATATCAAAGTCTGCCTGACAATTTTCAAACTGTGCTTTCACTTTAGCAGGACTGACTAGGCCAAACTCTGTTAATCCTTCTGCACTTTGTTCTGTTAAGCCAGTAATTAATGAGAGTGGATGGCAACCATGATTCAGAACCGTCATGATATCTGCCGACATGCCAGCACAACCTTGGGGATCCAATCCTCCAATCAGTAAAACAGCCGGTTTTTGATTCTGTGTGGCGTCCACGTATTACCTCATGTGAATAATTCTTTAGAGCGCGCTTTGAAATAAGCACTCTGTATTGCTGGCATCACCTTATTTGCCGGCCGATACTTAGGCATGTTGTTGCCAAATGGGCTGATCTAAGGTGGGTGTGCTAGGTTTGGCATTGTCGCGTTTAGGCATAACACCGGCTTCATAAGCCAAACGACCGGCATTGATGGCATCAGCAAAGGCATGAGCCATTGTCTCTGGCTCAAGCGCTTCTGCAATCGCTGTATTTAACAGAATGCCATCGTAGCCTAGCTCCAGAGCTTGAACCGCGTCAGAAGGTTTACCAATGCCCGCATCAACTAATAAAGTCATTTCTGGCAAACGTTCACGTAATGTCTTTAAGGCATAAGGATTGAGTAATCCCTGACCGGTACCAATGGGTGCTCCCCAAGGCATTAATACTTCACACCCCAACTCTGCCAGTTTCTGACATAACACCAGATCATCTGTGCAGTATGGAAACACCTTAAATCCATCTTCGATTAATATTTTAGTGGCTTCAACCAAAGCAAATGGATCCGGTTGCAAATTATAGCTATCGCCCAACACTTCAAGCTTAACCCAGTCGGTATCAAATAACTCTCTGGCCATATGTGCCGTATTAACCGCTTCTTTGACGCTATAACAACCAGCTGTATTAGGCAAAAGATGGCAGTTGAGCTGCTCAATCATTTGCCAGAACTGATCCCCACTTTGTTTATCAGCAGAGGTTTGTCGTCGTAATGACACTGTAATGACTTCCGCCTGAGATGCTTTAATGGCATCGATCATCACCTTAGGTGAGGGATATAACGCCGTGCCAATAAATAATCGGCTACTGAGTGTTTGTCCATAGACTTGCCAATCAGATGCTTTCATCTCAACCTCCACTTATTGGAGACACAATATCAATACGATCTCCATCATGAATCACTACATCCTGCCAACGAGATTTAGGTAGCAGTTCATCATTAATAACAATCACAAAACGGCCCTGCACTTGTTGACCTTCAACAAACTGTGCCACGGTGTGTTCTGCATCAATATCCAGTAACTCACCATTGAATTGAATCTGTACGATTACATTAGATGTCATACAACGCTCCAAATTGTATTTGCCCACTCTGCCCTGCTAACAAATGACATAAATCATCAATAACGGCCGGCGCAAACAAATAGCCATGTCGATAAAAACCATTGATAACGTAACCCCAGTCGGTTCGTCTTATCGTGGGAAGATTATCGGGAAGGCCAGGTCGACAATGTGCAGCCATTTCCAGAATGCGTGCTTCAGCAAAGCCTTTATGCAAGCTGTACAAGGCCGACATTAACTCCAAACCACTTCTGACGGTTAGCTGAGAGCGATCATCACTTTCTATCACAGTGGCACCCAGTACATACTCGTTATTTGGACGTGGCGCCAAGTAAAACGGATAACGTGGATGCATCAATCGTATCGCGTGTTTGAAGTTCACTTCAGGCGCTGATACACGAATCACTTCGCCACGCACACTGCGCAATTCGGCTAAATTTGCTTTACCGCCATTGCCGCGACAGTCCAACACCACATCAAAGCTTTCTGCTGAACACTGCAGATAACGTTGTGTGAGCTTTTCGATCTCGGTCGAATTCAACTCACCGATCTCATCTGTTATCAGCCAATTAGCATGCAACTCGAGGAACGAAGTCAATTGCTGATAAAGCTGGCGATTATCAATGCATGATTCTTTTTCAAACCACATGGCTTGATCGAAGCGTTCAGCTAATTCTGGCTCGCGTAAACTCAGTGCCGCTTTATCCAGCTGAACATAATCACTGTCTGCCAGTACATGTTTGGCCCGTCTATCAAACCGTTCCATTTCGGCTTTATCACCCTGATGTGCTACGACTAAAGTGCCTTCATTCTGATAAAACACCCGGGCTTCTAACTCGCTGAGCCATTTAGGCCATAGCTGATAAGAACGCATACCAATCGTTTTCACTAAGGGTTCAGCTGTCACCGCTTCAGTTAATGGTGCAACCATCGAAGCGGCGACAAAACCAGCACTATCGCTACCGGTTTTGTCGTCTTTCGATAACAATGTCACTTGATAGCCTGCCCGAATCAGACGCCAAGCTGTCAGGCGTCCGATCAGGCCACTACCGATGATGAGATAATGGCTCATCAAACCTGGCGATAAATTTTGCTGCCGCCTTCCTTGAATTCCTGAGATTTCTCAGCAAAGGCCGCTTTCACATCATGTGAAATTTTCATTGAACAAAACTTGGGACCACACATTGAACAAAAGTGAGCCACTTTTGCTTTAGGTTGTGGCAAAGTTTCATCGTGATATTCACGTGCTGTATCCGGATCCAGACCCAAATTAAATTGATCTTCCCAACGGAATTCAAAACGGGCTTTTGATATCGCGTCATCACGGATTTGTGCACCCGGATGACCTTTACCTAAATCCGCTGCATGGGCTGCAATTTTGTAGGTAATGATGCCGGTTTTGACGTCATCTTTATTTGGCAGACCGAGATGCTCTTTTGGCGTGACATAACACAGCATTGCCGTGCCAAACCAGCCAATCATAGCTGCGCCGATACCAGAGGTAATATGGTCATAACCTGGTGCGATATCGGTCACCAATGGACCCAAGGTGTAGAACGGTGCTTCATGACACCACTCCAACTGCAGATCCATATTTTCTTTGATCTTATGCATCGGAACATGACCCGGACCTTCGATCATGACTTGTACATCATGCTTCCAGGCAATCGTGGTCAATTCACCTAAGGTTTTTAATTCCGCCAGCTGGGCTTCATCATTCGCATCAGCCTGAGAACCTGGACGTAAACCATCCCCTAATGAAAATGACACGTCATAGGCTTTCATGATTTCACAGATATCTTCGAAATGCGTGTAGAGGAAGCTCTCCTCATGATGCGCCAGACACCATGCTGCCATAATCGAACCACCACGTGAAACGATACCTGTTGTGCGATTCACGGTCAGTGGGATATGTGCCAAACGCACACCCGCATGAATCGTGAAATAATCGACGCCCTGCTCAGCTTGTTCAATCAAAGTATCTCTGAACACTTCCCAACTCAGATCTTCAGCCACACCATTAACCTTTTCCAGTGCTTGGTAAATCGGTACAGTTCCTACTGGCACAGGTGAGTTACGGATGATCCACTCACGGGTTTGATGGATATGTTTACCTGTCGATAAATCCATAATGGTGTCACCACCCCAGCGGGTGCTCCATACCATTTTTTCGACTTCTTCCTCAATTGAGGAGGTAGTCGCTGAGTTACCTATATTGGCATTTATTTTTACCAGGAAGTTACGGCCGATGATCATCGGTTCGGTTTCCGGGTGATTGATATTCGCTGGGATAATGGCACGACCTTCTGCCACTTCTTTACGCACAAACTCTGCCGTAATGTAGTGTTCCATATTCTCGGGTAACTCACCACGCTGGGCTAACGCTTCACGTCCCATACTTTCACGAATAGCAATGTATTCCATTTCTGGTGTGATAATACCCTGGCGTGCATAGTGCATTTGGCTGACGTTTTTACCGGCTTTCGCTTTGCGTGGTAAGCGACGATGATCGAACAAAGGAATATCAAAGTCCTGAGCATCTTGCTCACGTGTGTAGGCTGAACTGAACTCAGCTAGTTGTTCAGTATCATCACGCTCATCAATCCAGGTTTGGCGAATGAGCGGCAATCCTTTTTCGATGTCAATGCTTGCTTTGGGATCGGTGTATAAACCAGATGTGTCATATACGACAACAGGCTCGTTGGGAATAGCCGCCAATTCAGGATTGGCATTTGGTGTATCAGTCAAATGAATCTGACGAAATGGCACTAGCAAGTCGTCGCGACTACCTTTGATGTAAAACTTCTCACTCCCCGCCAAAGGCTCAGTCGTAATGCCGCTACGGTCTTTAATGTTAATAACTTTATTGGATTGTGTAGACACGTTTCTTCCCCTAAATGAAAACCACGACGGGGAAGATGAGATCGTTGCGCGAAAGCGAACAAGAAAACAGACACCAAACGAAAATGGATCTCGAGTGGAAAAACAGGTGTCCTGCTTGTTTCCTACGGAGGTTCTAGCCTCTTCAGGTTCAACGGGTTTCATCTCAGCCTTTCCGGATTATTCCGGTCGGGCACCCCGACAAGTGCTTTGCATGGTAAATCAAAAAGGATTTTTTACACAAGCCTCATCTGGCACAATGGTCTACTATTTTTTCTCCAAACACGCAGGCAGCATCAGGTTCATGGCCAATAAAAAAGACGACTCTGAAGAAGATGAATTTGCATTATTCCGAGAGGAAATGCGCGATGCCACCCGTATACGCCAAAATCGTCTGATTCATAACAAACCGAAACCGGTTGCTAAAGCCATTCGCCAAAAAATCATGGATGATGAATATCAGGGAGAAACCTTCTCAGATATGTTCTCTCCAGAGACGGTTGGTAATGAAGAATATCTTGAATACCGTGGTCCAGGAATTCAGCACAAACTGTTCGGCAAGTTACGTAATGGCAAAGTCCACATTGAAGCGGAGTTAGATTTACATGGCATGACCATTGCCAAAGCCGAACCATCATTGTCTGAGTTTCTGGAGTTTTGCCAGCAACAACAAATCCGCTGTGTACGCATCATCCACGGAAAAGGCTGGGGTTCGCGTGATAATAAACCCGTCTTAAAAAGCAAACTGAACCATTGGCTGCGCCAAAGTGAGATTGTGCTTGCGTTCTGTAGTGCAACTATCGACGATGGCGGCACGGGCGCGTTGTATGTTCTTCTGAAAAGGTTGTTTCAAGAATAAGTAAGCTAATAAGCCATACACAACAAAGGCATGAAAAATGGATTCATTGAGTACAGGCATCGGAAAAGTAGCACTTAGAACGGCTCTAGACAAAGTAATAAAAACTTATAGAAACAATAAGTTTGATAAATTAATTAAACGATTAGAGACAGGTGAAATAAATTTAACTGATAATGAACTCCAATCAGACGATTTTATTGCATGTTTCATTAAAACCATTGATGCTATTGATAAAGCTATTTCAAAAGAAAAGGTAGCTATTTTAGAGAACTTGTTTATTAATGGCATCGAAACTCAAGTAATTCGAAATACACCCACGTTGTATGAAGAGACTCTTTCTATCATTTCTGACTTATCTATTCGCGAAATAGAAATCCTATTCATTCTAAGTGAAGAGCTAAGCATCGAAGAAGCTCAAGAAGAATCAACCATTGTTCTTGAGCGTAATCAAAAAGCAAAAAAACGTATATGCCAACGCTATAATATTTCTGCTGTTTATACAGCGGCTTTGCTGCATCGACTAGAAAGAACAGGCTTGATTGTTGATGGCAATTTTATTGGTGGTCCTGAGTATTTTATGTCTCCTCTCTACCAAGAAATCAAAAAATTAATCCACTATAAAATCTGGCAAAGTTAAATAAATCATCTTTATTTATCTGACTCGCTGGAAACAACAAAACAAGGCTGCTTGTTCTGCTTAAGAAATTGACACAGTTTTGTTGCCTCGGGCTTATCTGCAAAATTACCCAGCTGTAGACGATAAAAATCTGGCTTAACAGTATCTTCAACGGGTTCGGTAATGGTTGTTTGGTATGTTTGCCCTTTCAAAGCAGCTTTTTTGTTAGTTGGGCCAAGGCGATATCAACTTGTTCTCTTGATTTGAATGCCCCTACCTGCACACGATAAACAGTCACTGCTTGCGGCTTGTCATCAGACACCTTTTGTTCGGCTTTAACTTTATGAGACTTTTCAGGCTTTTCGGTTGTGAGCGCCGTTAGCTTTTCAGGCACTGATTGGACAGTAGATAGTGCCATTACTTCTGACGTTGGCTGAACAACCTTAACGTCAGATTTTTCTGTGATTTCAGGTAATCCAGGTGGCGCATCGTTAATCGAGTGGTTTTCACGGTTAGTTAACATCAAAGCATTCGCTTTTTCGATCTGGCTAGCACTTAACTCATCTTTCAGTTGTGCCTGTTTCACAATAGCCTGTGGGTGGTTTTGTTGACTCGCCAAGCTAAACCAGGAATAGGCAGCAACGTTATCCTGCCTGACACCATCGCCACTGA
Source organism: Methylophaga marina (assembly GCF_030296755.1). Lineage (NCBI taxonomy): Bacteria > Pseudomonadati > Pseudomonadota > Gammaproteobacteria > Thiotrichales > Piscirickettsiaceae > Methylophaga > Methylophaga marina. The sequence continues at coordinate 2,786,990 of NZ_AP027741.1, read as the reverse complement.
GTAGCATTTCACCCAGTTGGTATTGCGCATGAGCATCGCCTTTTCTGGCGGCTTTTTCAAACCATTGAAAGGCTTGTTCTTTTTGCTGTTCTATGACTGTTTTTGAGGTTTGTTTATCTCTGAATGCCGCCGTCAACATATCTGCTTTGGCTAGCTCTTCAACCGTTAATCGGTTTCGTATTGCTAGTCGATCAATGGAGGCTTGTTTATGTTTCTTTTCACTGGCTAGGGTTAACCAGGAATAGGCAGCAGCATTGTCTTGTTTCACTCCCTGGCCGTTTAATAACATAATGCCTAACATCCATTGCGCCTCAGCGATATTCTGCTCTGCCGCTTTATGCCATGCTTGATAAGCAGTATGAAAATCTCTGTTTTTATATGCCGCAATGCCATCCTGAACGTCGTCTGCAAAAGCAACGCCAGTATAAAACGCAAGTAGCAACAATACGCCAGAAATTGACCATCGTGTTCTTTGCAGAGATGTTTTCATTGTGATGTGAACCTTCTCAACTGGCTGCTGAATATGAGGGATAGCGTAAAGACTTTTTCAACTAGTGAGAAGACGTTATTATTCTGACAATCCATCCGAGCAGTGAAACGATGACACCTGAACAACTACAGCAGTACCTGTATCAACACATTCCTTTATCAGCAGCCATGCAGGTTTCTGTCACAACCTTGGCAGATGACCATGTCACACTCCAAGCCCCCTGACGCCCAATATTAACTACCATGAAACCGTATTCGGTGGCAGTGCCTCAACATTAGCCATCTTATCTGCATGGTCACTATTAAATACACGACTCCATAACGCCGGTCTGGACTGCACACTAGTCATTCAACGAAACTCGATGGAGTATGAAAAGCCAATAAAGGGCGAGTTTACTGCGACTGCGTACATACCCATCACTGAAAACTGGGAAAAGTTTTTACGTGCTTTTGCACGAATGGGAAAAGCACGAATTACTGTGGTATCGACACTAAGACTTGAGACTGACCGTGTGGGTTTGTTTCAGGGTGAATTTGTGGCTCTGCAACGCTAACCATTAACACCATCTACGAATAGATCAAGTACAATCGTCGATTTTTTATTCTCTATAATAAACAGAACTCATCATGGCTGACGCAAGACCGATTGGTATATTTGACTCTGGTATCGGCGGCTTGCCTATTGCCAAACAGATTAGAGAACGTATGCCAAACGAGCATCTCATCTATTTGGCTGATACGCTGCATGCACCCTACGGTGAAAAAAGCGAAGCCTACATCCTCGAGCGTTCCGTCACGATTACCGAAGAGTTACTCCGTCGGCAAGTCAAGGCCATTGTAGTCGCTTGTAATACGGCGACCCTGGTCAGTATTAAAGCACTACGGGAACGTTATTCATTGCCGTTTATCGGCGTGGAGCCAGGGTTACGCCCGGCTGCATTGAATACAAAAACGGGCGTCATCGGTGTGTTAGCCACGGCAAAAACACTCACCAGCCAGTCATTTCATGATTTAGCTGAGCGCGTCGCTATGGGTGCTTGGATTGAAATACAACCCTGCCCTGATCTGGTGATTTTAGTAGAAACATTAGCGTTAAGTTATAAGGACACATACAACACCGTTCAACGTTATATACAACCTTTACTGGATAAAGGTGCCGATACGCTCATCCTTGGTTGTACACATTTCACTCATCTCAAAGCCGTTATACAACAGGTTGCCGGACCGAATATCACCATCATCAGCACGGAAGAGGCTGTCGCCCGTGAGGTCGATAGACGATTAACCATGGACAACCTTCACGCTGAAGTATCTGATCTGGGATCAGTGCTGATGTTAAGTAATAGCCATAAAACAGTTTTTGAAAAACAAGTGACAACGTTGTGGGGTAAAGCGGATATACAACTTTTTTAAAGGCTTCAATTCATTCTGCAGGTAATGTTAAGTCAGTGAAGACGTGATCAGCTGCTTGTCTCATAAACACATCTTCTCTAAAGTTATCTACAAAACAGGCGTTTAGCGTAACATCCTCATAAAGCCAATAGATATAGCCACTTTGTTCTACTCGGCGACGCCAATTATATCGACACTGCACCCATCCCTCTTCCAATGCTGAAATCAGCCTGGGTGCAGACTGTGCTGTTTTATATGCCAATGTCCGCTCAGTCAGAGAAAAATGAAAGCGGTCAATATAAAAATCCTCAGTGTCTAAATGAAACTGAATACGCTTATGCTGCTCAGGCTCACCATGCATATCCAGCACAATGCGTTCATCCGCTAGTGTATTTGCTGAAGCAAGACACACCAAGGCTCTGTCAGGCTGATGCAAACGCTGTCGTTTATCAGCTTCACTGCGCTGACTTTTATCCCACTGTGTCAAGAAAGTTTGTACGATAAGCATATGATGATTACGTTTTAGATAAATTCATCTCAGTCAAATGCCCTTTTGTAGCCAACGCTGATGTTTTTGCTGCAATTACTGACAATTTTTCACCATCAACAAGCCCGGTTTGACGAGCTTTAGGGGCTTTTCTGTATGGGCGTCTCATGTAAGCTTCTTGGCCAGGCGGTTATCAGGGCTTTTAATAATGTTGCCAGTGGAATGGCAAAGAAAACACCCCACACACCCCATATTCCACCAAAAAACAAAACGGCAAGAATGATAGAAACAGGATGCAAATTGACAGCTTCTGAAAATAAAACCGGCACTAACACATTGCCATCAAGCGCCTGAATAATACCGTAAGCAATCAATATATAAGCAAACTGTTCGGTGAGCCCGAATTGAAATCCCGCTACCGCTGCAACAGGTAATGTAGCGACAGCAGCACCAATAAATGGAATTAACACAGAGAAGCCCACCAAGACAGCCAACAGTGCGGTGTATTGCAAGCCAAAGAATGAGAATGTCGCATAACTCACCGTACCAACAATCGCAATCTCGACCACTTTGCCACGCACATAATTAGCAATTTGATCATCCATTTCACTCCAGATGCGGTTCATCAGCCCACGTTTTTCCGGCATGAATGACAGTACAAATCCAACCAGTTTTTCCCGATCTTTCAGCATAAAGAAAACCAGAATAGGCACTAATACCAGATAGATAATCAAACCAATCACATTACCCAGCGAAGCAATAGACAAAGACACCGCCCTTTGCCCATAAACCGTGAATTGTTTTGCGGTGCTGGAAATCCAGCTTTGAATTTCATCAGGTTTGATTAAATTAGGATAATGATAATGAAGGTTGACCAGCCAGTCCTCACCATTGGACAACATGTTAGGCGTTTCCTGCACCAGGTTAACCAACTGATTCCACAACAATGGCATTAATAAAAAGCCCAAAGCCAACATCAAACCGATAAACCCGAGGAAGACTATGGCTACCGCCACCATATTGGGTACACGCCTGCGGGTCAGCATATTCACGACCCCCTGTAACAGGAAAGCAATCACCAACGCCGTAAAAAATGGCGCCAACATCCCGCCCAACCAGATAACCACAGCAAAGCCCAGCACTAAAACAATGAGCAGAATAACGGCTTCTTCATCAGAGAAATAACGTTCTGTCCATTTGCGTAAAATTGATCGCAGTGTCATTGGTCGCTTTATCCTCAGCTATAATTGATTCGCAATAGCGATATTCTGTCACATCAGAACTTAACACGTTGAGAAGAAATCAGCGATGACATAGATATCGTTCATCTTGAACCATGGAGTAATTATGCACAGCCTGGGGAAGAAAATAAGCTACATTGATGGTGATAGCGTCCGCTTTTATACCCTCCCATACACCACGCGAATGGTCGTCATTCGCTTAGCAGATGGTTCGCTATGGTTGCATAGTCCCATTCAATTCACGTCTGATTTAGCTAAACAAATAGATGCACTGGGTGAAGTACGTTATTTGGTTGCACCCAATAAATTACATCATTTATTTTTAAAAGACTGGCAACAGCATTACCCATCAGCCTTAGTATTTGGCACAGAACAAGTCTGCCAGAAACGCCCGGATATTCACTTCAATGGTGTACTTACTGCTGATTGGGTTCCACCATGGCGTGATGACATATCACAGCTCTTATTTACAGGCTCAAAGGTGATGCAGGAGTGTGTGTTTTTTCATCGCAGCAGCAGAACACTCATTGTGACCGATTTAATTGAGAACTTTCAGGCACACTCTTTCACTCCTATCAAGCGCTTGCTCGCTAAAATCGCCGATGTTTTAGCCCCTAACGGCAAGATGCCGATTGACTGGCGATTAACGTTTAAGAAGCCAATTGCCCGCCAGCATCTGCAGCAAATTATTGACTGGCAGCCAGAAAAAATTGTCATGGCCCATGGTGAAGTGATTGAGGAGCAAGCAGTGACATTTTTAAAATCCTCATTTAGCTGGTTAAATCTGAGTTCCAGTACTAAGTAATCATGACGCTGATGAGTGATAATTTGATGATGTTTATAGTGACATCGATAGTACTGGCCCTTGCACCTGGGCCGGATAATCTTTATGTCATCTCACAATCAGCATTATACGGGGCCAGAACTGGGCTCATCATCACGCTGGGCTTATGCAGCGGTTTGATTATTCACATTGCGGCGGTAGTGTTTGGCCTGGCTACCTGGTTAATCACTTCACCCATGACATTTGTATGGCTAAAAATCATTGGGGCTGGCTATTTGCTCTATCTAGCATGGCGTGCATTCAGGACACCAGTAATAACAGCTTTGACTGATACAAAGAGATTAGACACTTCACTCAGCTTGCTTAGAATCGGATTCTTAATGAATGTCAGCAATCCTAAAGTAGCGCTTTTTTCCTGGCATTTTTACCACAATTTATTGATACATCAGGCGTATCTGTATCGTGGCAAATTGTCTATTTAGGGCTGATATTTATGCTGACTGCATTGATGATATTCAGCGTTATGGCATTGACTGCAGCCAGTATGGGTAGGTGGTTAATTGCTTCCAGTCGAGCTCAGCGCATCTTGCAGTCACTCACCGCCCTTATCTTTACCTTATTAGCGGCTCGATTACTGTTTTATCAGCTATAACTGTCTATCGTAGTGCCAACTTTGGTGTCCGATGTAGCTTCTGACGAATTGACCGTGGTGTTGGATGGCGTAGCAATGGCTTGATCTTTTTCTGCTGCTTTTTCTTGTTGTTTTTTCAAGGCTTCCAGCTGTTGAATTTGAAGCTGAAGTAATTGAATTTGTTGTTGTATGGCTTCTGCTTGCTTTTCGGAATCTTCACCAGGATTTTTCAACAATGCTTTGAGCTCATTAAACAAGTCCACCATCTTTTTCTTTAAAGCCGCTATACGCGCGTCCAGAGATGAGCCTGTTGAGGCAGCGTGTTTAGTCGTCCCATTGCTTCGAACAGATGACAGATCAATATTCATATATGACTCCCTACCATGCCTCATTAGCGTCCATTATGTTTTGCATCGACAACAACATGTATTTCTTTAACATTTGTTTGAAAAAAACGAAAACATCTCTTTCTGCCATACACGATTTATGTGACAAAAATAGGTCTTCATAACTGAAATTATTTGCTCTATATTGATAGCTGTCACACATTAAATAGTTCAATAAAGACTCATATCGACCACGCTTGAAAACCTTTCCGCTAAATGTCGTGCCGTTCATATCACTGATGATCTTTATATTGATAATCAATATGTTGATATGGTTATTTTCTATTTTAGTGTTACATAAACAAAGACGATGGGATGCTCGCGTCGGGATACAACCGTGCTAACGACAGCACTATTACATGCGCAATCAATAAAATTGATGCGCCAAAAAGCGACTGCGTTTATCACATTAACAATTAATCATCAGCGATTAAGGGATAGAAAATGAGTGGAAATGAATCTCGCCTGCAAGCGATTTCAAACATTACAAACCGTCAAAAAACAACTGTTCACAAATCTGAACCGATAGATAAAATCTGGGCGACAGATGTTTTCAATCTGGCAAAAATGGAGGAAGCATTAAATAAGTCTGCCTTCAAAGCCTTTAAACAGACTGTTCAAACAGGTGCCCCATTAGATCCAGCCGTTGCCGATGTTGTGGCTGCAGCCATGAAAAACTGGGCCTTGTCTAAAGGTGTGAAGTTTTTCTCTCATATTTTCTACCCGATGACCAATATCACCGCAGAAAAACACGATGGTTTTATTGTGACCAATGCTGAAGGCAATGCGATTACAGAATTTTCTGGCAGCTTATTGATTAAGGGCGAGCCTGATGGTTCGTCTTTCCCTAACGGTAGCTTACGCATGACCAATGCGGCTCGAGGCTATACTGCTTGGGATCCAACCAGCCCTGCGTTCATTATGCACACAGAAAACGGCTCTACGTTGATGATCCCAAGTGTTTTCATGTCATGGACCGGTGAAGCACTTGATAAGAAAATCCCATTACTACGGTCCATCTCAGCCATGGATCGTGCGGCCAGGAAAGTGCTGGCTTTAATGGGTGAAACCGAGATTGCGCCGCTTAACTCAAGCTGTGGCGCTGAGCAAGAATATTTCCTGGTCGATAGTAATTTTGCTCTAGCACGTCCTGACCTGCTTTTAGCTGGTCGAACATTATTTGGCGCTGCACCAGCTAAAGGCCAACAGTTTGATGACCATTACTTCGGTGCTATCCCGGAACGTGTCCAGGTCTTTATGCAAGACTTCGAAGACCAGTTATACCGCTTAGGTATTCCTGCTAAAACCCACCATAACGAAGTCGCTCCCGGTCAATTTGAGATAGCCCCTTATTTTGAGTCAGCCAATATTGCTGCAGACCATCAACAATTAATGATGACCTTGATGAAAGCCACAGCAAAAAAACATGGCTTCATGTGTCTGCTACATGAAAAACCTTTTGCTGGTGTTAATGGCTCAGGTAAACACGTTAACTGGTCGGTCAGCAATGCCACACAAGGTAATTTATTAGATCCAGGTAAAACACCGCATGATAATCTGAATTTCTTATTATTCTGTGGCGCAGTTATTCGTGGTGTACACAAATACGGCCCCTTGCTTCGTGCAGTGATTGCTTCTGCCTCAAACGATCATCGTTTGGGTGCGAATGAAGCGCCTCCAGCGATTTTATCGGTTTATCTTGGTGACCAGTTAGAAAAAGTATTCCATGACATTAAAGCGGGTGATATTGCGACCTCGAAAAAAGGTGGCGAGATGGATCTGGGCCTGTCACAAATTCTAAAATTTGAACGTGATCCAGGTGATCGTAACCGTACATCCCCTTTTGCTTTCACCGGTAATCGCTTTGAGTTCCGTGCTGTGGGTTCATCCCAATCGGTATCTGGCCCCTTAGTGGCCATGAATACAATTCTGGCTGACTCGCTTGACTGGACTGCTGAGAAGTTAAAAGCTGAATTAGATAGCGGCAAAGATCAAACCACTGCAGTACTGGCCGTTCTGAAAGAGTTAATGGAACAACACGGTAATGTTGTTTTCGGTGGCGATGGCTATTCTGAAGAATGGCACAAAGCGGCGGTAGACGTGCGTGGTCTGAAAAACTTACCGACTTCTGCTGATGCTCTGCCTTACCTTCGTGATGAGGCTATCCGTGAGTTATTCTCTCGCACTGGTGTATTCACACCTGTCGAACTGGAAAGCCGCTTTGAGGTATACGCCGAGCAATATATTCTTTCTATTGAAGTGGAAGCCAAGCTCGTAGTTGAGATGGCAAAAACGCTGATTTACCCATCCGCATCGCAGTATCTGACAGAACTGTCCGTCACCCATACCAGTATGGCGGACATGGGAATAGAAATGAATAATTCCGTGGTGAGTCTGATTGCTCAGGAAACCAATGCTATGTTGGCCACGGTCAGCGAACTTGAAGCGGCTTTAAATAAGCATGACTTTGATTCAATTGAAGCACATATGAACTTCTGTGCAAATGATATCCGTCAGTTGATGGATAAAGTGCGTTTACATGTTGATACGCTTGAAGGTGAAGTGGCTGACGACTTATGGCCACTGCCTAAATATCGCGAGATGTTATTTATCAAATAACTGATGTCATTGCTATTAAGGCCGCTTTAAGCGGCCTTTTCTTTTAGTGGTGTCATATCGTTTCTACAGATACTGCCAGGAGAATTCCGGTGCCACATTGTATTATCGAATATTCAACGAAACTGGCTGACATCACTTCAGCTGAGACATTAGTGAATACTGTTCATCAGGCAGCGATAGATTCTCTTTTATTCAAACCTGAGCATATCAAAACACGCAGTATTGCTTACCAAACGTTTAGGCTCGGCGATCATCACACACACTTTTTGCACGTGACTGTCAGACTGCATCAAGGGCGCACCCTGGAGCAAAAGAAACGTTTAAATAATTTAATCGTTGAACGGCTTTGTACAACATTACCTTTATTCGATATCACTATCACCGCAGAAACGGTGGAGATGAACACAGCCACATACGCAAAAACAACATTAGCCTAACCCAGCGTTATGAATGACTTAGTTTCATCATGCCGGCAGCAAAAGATATTACAACGCGTTTATTGTTTGAATGTTAATCTTAAGTCATACAGTAGCCGTCATGATTAAGCTTTAAAGTAAACATGACTTCATACTTGAAATGACATCTAGAAAAAAGCCTATTTATGAATCAGCAACCTAACAACCCACTGCATGGCATCACCCTCGAAACCATTGTCACTGAACTGGTCGATCATTATGGCTGGGAAGGTTTCGCTCAGAGAATTAACCTGAACTGTTTTAAAAACGACCCTTCTATTAAGTCGTCATTAAAATTTCTGCGTCGAACAGATTGGGCAAGGAAAAAAGTCGAGCAGCTTTATATCACTACATTCAAAAGGTAAGTCAGTGCCACACTGGATATATCTCGCCATTGCCATCATCGCTGAGGTCATTGCGACCTCAGCGCTGAAAGCCAGCCACGAATTTACGCGACTTGTTCCGACACTTATCGTTGTTACGGGTTACCTGACTGCTTTTTATTTTCTGACATTGTCGTTAAGAGTGATTCCTGTCGGTATTGCTTATGCTATCTGGGCAGGCTTGGGCATTGTGCTCATCGCTATCATCTCGTGGATAGTATATGGGCAAAAACTCGATTTACCTGCCCTTGTCGGCATGGGGTTAATCATCTCAGGCGTACTTGTCATTAACTTATTTTCTAATACCGGCGGACACTGAATTTTTTATAAAAACATGCCGCCAGACGCCTCGATTCGTTGACCCGTAACCCATGAACTGTCATCACTCACCAGCATGGCCAATGCCTTAGCAATATCATCAGGTAACCCCACTCTGCCTAATGCAGTTTGATTAGCAATGCTGCGGTTCAACTCAGTGTTATCACGAACAGCACCACCGCCAAAATCAGTTTCAACAGCACCGGGCGCCAGCGTATTAACCCGAATCTGTTTAGTAGCGAGCTCTTTTGCCAGATAGCGCGTTAATACCTCCACTGCCCCTTTCATCGTGGCATAAGCCGTATAACCAGGCAGTGAGAAACGCGCAAGACCTGATGAAATATGAATGATTTGACCTTGAGGAGCGATCATCGATAATAACAATTGGCTGAGAAAAAACGGCGCCTTCAGATGTGTATTCATTAAAATATCAAAGTCGGACTCGGTGGTGTCTTCAAAAGATTTATATATGCCCATACCTGCATTATGAATAATGACGTCCAGCTCTTTTCGACTAAACTCTGATTTAAGCTGAGTCTCTACAACATCAGCAAAGTGACTGAATGTATCTGTTTGGCTGACATCCAATGCCAACGCTGTCGCGCTTCGACCTATTTCTTTAATCCTGCTAACCACGTCATCAGCTGCGTCTTTATTTGAATGATAAGTGATAATGACATCACAACCTTTTTCAGCCAGATAAAGCGCACTTTCACGGCCTATCCCTCTGCTACCACCTGTAATTAATACTAATTTATTCATTGATTACCTCCTTTCCATTGAATGAGGTGACATCTTATGCCGCTATTAATTCATGATAAACAGACAAAATCCGATATCATTGTTCGTAAATAACTAACAGTAGAAGAAAAATGGATAAGTTTGAATCAATGAAGCGGTTTGTCACAGTGGCACAAGTCGGCAGTTTTACCCGAGCCACCGAGATGCTTGGTTTACCGAAGTCCAGCGTATCGGCTTCAATAAAATCACTCGAACAACAAATCAATACACGCCTATTACAACGAAGTACCAGACAGATAAACCTCACACGTGATGGCGAGCGCTATCTCACAAAATGTCTTTCCATTCTGGAGCAGGTAGATAGTCTTGATAGCGAGTTTCAACAGCCTTCATTAATCTCTGGTTGCTTGCATGTTGACATGCCCAGCCGCTTTGCAGCCAATATTCTTCTGCCTCATTTAAACAGTTGGTACGAGCGTTATCCTGACATCTCAATCAAGCTGCGTTGCAATGACCAACGGGCAGATTTGATCAAAGATGGTGTGGACTGTGTTATTCGTGCAGGTCACCTTGGCGATAGTGAATTAGTTGCCATGCCATTGACTCAGTTAACCGTGATTAACTGTGTTAGCGCTGATTATGCAGAGAAGTATGGTAAACCCCAATCAGTAAATGATTTAGCACACCATTACCTCATCGATTATGCACAAAACCTGCAAACACAGACCGCAGTATTTGAACATATTGCTCAACATCATCTTCAGCTAGTTGAGATGAAAAGCAGACTACAAGTCAACAATACGGATGCCTATTTATATGCTTGTTTATCCGGACTGGGTATCGCGCAACTACCCGCCATGAGTGCAGAGCCATACCTTGCACGTGGGGAATTAGTCGAGATTTTGCCTGACTATCCCGCCCCGGTCATTCCTTTATCCATTATTTATGCCTCTCGTCGTCAAGTACCTAAACGTCTGAGTTTATTTATGGCTTGGTTACAAGAGTTAACAAACAATGCTGTCAAGACGAATTTGATCATGCAGGCGAGAAGTAGACAATCTGCGACAAAATAGACAGCCATTTTTTTCTGTGCTAAAACCATTTGAACATTACGTGTTTTCAACTAGATAATTGAAAACAGATAAAAAATGCTCACGAAATGGTTATGTAGAGAGGATTTTTGCGCTTGGATACAAACACGGTTTCATTACTCCCTAGCGAGCATGATGAAAAAATGGCATTGAAAGTCGATATCATCAATATGCTCTATAGCAGCAATCTTAAATCCGTTATCGTGGCCAGTCTTGTTGCCTTCACATTGGCTTTTGTTGAGTATGACCAGGTTAACAAGACAATCTTAATCGCTTGGTGTCTTATCTTTAGCGTTGTTTATGGATTACGTCTGTACTCCACCATTTATTTCAAACAACACAACACCAATAACTCAAACCCTGACACTTGGCTCAATATCTTCCGTTTATCCACTTTAGCTTGTGGCATGGCATGGGGGCTGGCTGGTTATTACTTTCTTTCAGAAACCAATGATGTCGCTCATAAAGCCTTTATCACACTCGTTATTCTCGGTGTCACAGGTGGTGCGATGGTCGTGTATTCAGTCGATGCGATAACGTCGAAATTATTTTCCGGCAGTATCTATTTGCTGTCATTACCCGGTTTTTTTAGCAATGAAACAGAATTATCATTGGCCATGGCGGTCTTACTCGCCGTATATATTGTTTATATCTCTATTGCATCATCAAATCTGGGTAAAAAACTACATGAGAATATCTTGCTGCATCATGCGGCGATAAAACAACAAGCTGAAATTGAGAAGTTATCACAACATCAACGCATTCACTTAGACCACACACCGATGGGAGTAATTGAGTGGGACCTGGGCCTCCAGGTTGTGTCATGGAATGCTGCAGCTGAGCAAATATTTGGCTATCAACAAGATGAAGCAATTCATCAGCATGCCCGTTTCTTGTTGCCAATCGACATTCAGGATCATGTCATCCAAAAAATGGAGGAATTTATCGCTGAGGGAAGCTCCAGTCATTGTCAAAATGAAAATTTGACCAAGGAGGGTGACATTATTTTCTGCGAATGGACTTACACCGCTTTGCGTGACAATCATAACCATGTCGTTGGCTTGGCAACCTTGGTTCAAAATAAAACCGAGTTTAACAGGATGAAATCCAATATCTGGCTTACTATGACACGCTAACAGATTTGCCCAACCGACGTTTGCTGACCGATCGCGTCACACAGGCCATGCACACCAGTAGTCGCAACCAATCTCACTGTGCCGTGTTTTTTATTGATTTAGATAACTTCAAAAACATTAACGATCTTCATGGGCACTCAGTGGGTGACATGCTTCTCAAATCGGTATCCACTCGACTGAAAACCATTTTAAGGGATGAAGACACCATTGCCCGTTTTGGTGGAGATGAGTTTGTTATTTTGATCCAAAATATTGGTAACACCGCTAACAAAAGCAAAGAAATATCTGAAGTTATTGCCAACAAAATTATTAATGGTATCAGTGATATATATAATATTGGTAACGTGCAATATCGTACCTCATGCAGCATAGGCATTTGCACATTTCAGGGCGAAACCTTATCCGTTAATGAAGTATTTAAACGTGCTGATAACGCTATGTTTCAGGCCAAGTCAGATGGTCGTAGTTGTTTTCGATTTTTTGATGAAGCGCTTCAGCCCAGTATTGAATTCAAAGCCAGTCTGGAAAATGATCTAAGAGATGCCGTATTCAATCGCGACATTCTCCCCTATTTCCAACCCCAGTTGAACCACCTGCATGAACCTATTGGTGCTGAAATTCTACTACGCTGGCAGCATCCTAAACATGGCATGATTTCACCGGCCGAATTCATTCCTCTTGCAGAAGACTCAGACATTATTAACCGCATAGGCACTGAAGTACTTCAACATGCTTGTAGACAATTAGCTGTCTGGCAACAAGACCCGGCTACGGCTAATTTAGTTTTATCGGTCAACATCAGCGCTCGCCAATTTATGCAAAAGAATTTTGTTGATACGGTCTTATCCAGCATTGAAACACATCAGTGCTCCGGCTCACGTTTGCGACTGGAAATCACTGAAAGCCTAATGCTAAAGAACATTAATGAACTTGCTATAAAAATAGACAAATTACGGTCTCATGGCATCACTTTATCTCTGGATGACTTTGGGACAGGCTATTCATCACTCTCCATATTGCGAAGTTTTCCACTGGATGAAATAAAGATCGATAAAAGTTTTGTGGATCATATGCTAAAAAATGCCAATGATGCTCATATCATTCGCACCGTTATCAATATGAGTAGTCACATGGGCATGACTGTCATCGCTGAGGGGGTCGAAACGGATGCTCAGGAAGCATTCCTAGCTAAACATGGTTGCCTGAATTATCAAGGTTATTTATTTGGCAAACCCATGCCGATGGAAGAGTTTAATAAATACATAAACCAACATATGAATGCGGTTAAAATCTGATTTTACGTCTGAAGGTCCTACAACACTGCTCTGTTTTCTCACTTGATAGTTGACGCTTAACCAGTTATCTAGGTTTCATCTGTGCTTAACACACCCAAAGCACAATACAATCGTTTCCCTATGTCAGCCCTATCCCTCTCTGAAATCGGTTAATATATGCCCCCTTGTTCACCAGAAACCGCCTATCACAATGAAATCCTTACTCAGCTTAGCCACCTTTTTTAGTCTTTTATTCACGGTAAATAGTGTCAGCTCTGCTGATAATGAAGGCATAAATTGGCAGACAACATTTGCCCAATTAGAAAAAGAATATGGCGGGAGACTGGGCATTGCCGCTTATGACCTACAACACCAATTTCAACTGCATTATCGTGCTAATGAACGTTTTGCATTGTGTAGCACCTTCAAAGTTTTACTGGTTGCTAATGTCTTACACCGAATTGATCAGCATCAAGAAAGTCTGTCTCGTCCGATTCATTACGATCGTGCTGACATACTGGATTATGCCCCGGTCACCAAAACACATCTTGATGAAGGCGTCATGTCGGTAGCAGCGTTAAGCCAGGCGACATTACAACTCAGTGACAACACTGCGGCCAATTTATTATTAAAAACAATAGGTGGCCCAGAGGCATTAACCGACTATTTGCGTTCGATAGGCGATAACACCACAAGACTCGACAGAATAGAACCTGCTCTTAACAGCAACTTGGCAGGCGACCTTAGAGATACAACAACACCTGCAGCGATGTTGGCGACGCTGAACACCCTGTTGCTTGGTGATCATTTATCCGACGTATCCAAACAACGGCTTATTCAATGGCTAATAGGCAATCAAACAGGTGATGACAAAATACGTGCGGGCGTCCCGTCCACCTGGCTAGTAGGTGATAAAACGGGCTCTGGTCCTAACGGAGCCTTTAATGATGTAGCGATTATCTGGCCAGAAACAGGTAAACCTTATTTACTGGTGATTTATTATTCTGAATCCACGCTGACGAAACAAAAAAAGCTGAATTGCTCGCCAAGATAAGTGAATCAGTTAGCAAAATCGTTTTCCCTGGTTTAAATCGATAATAAATAAAAACGTTATACAGACTTATCATCCACGGTTGATTGAGGATTCTCCTGCTGGTAATTGATTGCCCTGATAGGATAAGGAATCGTAATATTTTCTTCCTTAAAACGCTGATGTAAAGCCTTGATAAACTCAGATTTAATGAAGAAGCGATTGAAATATTCTTTCGCTCTTAACATGACCGTGAAATTAATACTCGAATTATCAAAAGTGTGAAAAATAACAAATGTCTGATAATCAGGCACACCCCACTTATGTGTTTTTAGGATATTGCGAGCCACTTCCAGCGTGACTCTTTCGACATGCTCTAAATCAGAATCATAATGCACACCTACTTCTACTGGTACTGAAAGCTGTTTTTCAGGGTAATAGTAGTTAATGATTTTTGACTGCGATAAAACACTATTTGGAATAATAATAAAGTTATTGGGTAACATCCTAATCCAGGTAGTGCGCCAGCCAATCTTCTCGACAAAGCCTTGCTCTCCCGAATCTAACTCGATAAAGTCACCAACACGTATTGGTTTGTCGATGACAAGCTGAACACCTGAAAAGAAGTTGGTTAATGTTGGTTGCAAAGCTAAAGCAACGGCCAGTGAAGTAATACCTAAAGAAGCAATGATAGGCGTGATGGCAATGCCCATCGTGCCAAGGATAATCAACAAGCCGAGTCCAAGGATGATGGCACGGGTAATACCTTGCACAATAGAGCTGCTATTTTTTAAGGTAGCCGTCTTATCGGCATAATGACCGACCGTACCAGTCAAAAAACCATCTATGAACAATACCAGTGCGGCGACGATCAATAGTTGTGCAGTAGCATGAAAAAATTTAAATTCTGTTTCTATATCAAAATACTGAAGCGTGTGCTCTGCCAGTGTTATCGTTAATGCCAATAAGCACAATGTCAGAGGAAAGCTCATTACTTTCACCACTAACTTGTCATAAAAAAGCTTGTTCTAGCCGTGATTTTGCTAACTCTAAGCAAAATGAACTTTTTCATAATCAGCATGAGAATGAATAAACTTATGATAACCACAAGAGCGACTGACCATTCTGGTAACGATGAAAAAATCTGATTCACTTTATCCATACTCATTCCTCAGAAGACACGCTTTTTTCATGCACATCTTATACCCATAAAAAAAGCCGGTAATGACCGGCTTTTTACAGTGGGTGCTCAATGAATTTACATTGATTCCGCTTCTTTAATGGCTTTTTTGACAATTCGTCCGATACCACCAGAAACATCTTGAGCCTTAATCGCATCTAAGTTGGTTGGGTTACCAACAATGACCGCACCGCCCATGCCTGCACCGATATGTGGAGTGCATTTGTAAATGTAGATACCTTCTTTATCAAACGTATGTGTGACATCTTGACTCATGTCAGATTTAAAGGCTTCAGTACCTTCAGGAATCAAGTTATCGATCATTTCTACATTGTGTGTGCTCATATTGGTCCAGCTCACACTATCTCCAGGGGCCACTTTAACAACGAGCGGCGTATATTTCAGACCTTGTGCGGTAACAGTATGGTCAGCAGCAAAAGCATTCATTGACAAGAATAAACCTGCAATAGCAGCGCCAGATAAAACTTTTTTCATCATTTTCATAACTTCTCCTCTCTATGTATATGATTATTTCAACAAGTGACATGTGAAAATCATGCGAATATTGGTCAGATTAAGTTTGATATAGTTCTGATATAGATGGAAATTTATTTATGGGTGTGTCGTTTCTACCCTGTTTCTTCCGCATTCTTTTGCTATATACAAGGCTTTATCTGCATCACTTAACAACTGTTCTGATTCACTTCTACTTGGGGTTAAATCAGCGATCCCGATGGAAATGGTGATGCTGTCTATGTGTTTGCCGTTAAACACCATCTGTTTGTCGGCAACAATACGCCTTAATAGCTCGGCTTTTTCTGTCGCATCATCTATTGTCGCGCCAGGCATAATCACAACAAATTCTTCACCACCATAACGACATGGTATATCCGTTTCACGGAAAAACTCATTCATCAATTGCGCTAATGTTTTCAGTACAAAATCACCGACTTCATGCCCGTATTCATCATTAAAATGTTTGAAATGATCGATATCACATATAAGAAGCGACAATGGGTTTTTCTGTCGGTTTGCCAGCTGAGTTTCTCTATGCAGTGCCAGATCAAAAAAACGTCGATTAGCAAGCCCTGTCAGCGCATCTTCAAATGAAAAACGATGCAGCTCTTCTTTTAACTTGATACTGCTAAGCGTCACACCTAAACGCAATTTAACCCGGTTGATGAAATCATTCAGGTTGTCTTGTTTGATTAGTTTTTTTGAACTTAGATTATTTAAAACCAGATAAACAAATACGTTATAGCTGCCATCCAGCTCTTGCAGTTCTACTTGAGCCAATTGCCTCTCAAAAGATACGCCGTCAAGTGATGTTGTTACGCTCAATTCTACAGGCATAAAAACGTCCGGAAGCTTTTTAATGAGTAAATGTCTTGCCTCAGTGAGATTGTCAACGGTTTGTAACCGACTATTGAGTTCTTCTAATCTGGCTCCGAGCACATTCAGACGCTGCAGCTGTTCAGCACGTTCTTGTTCAGCTTCGGCATAAGCATGCAAGGAAGCTGTTCGTTCAGCCACCTTCACTTCGAGGTGTTCATTCAGTTCTTTTAAGGCGCTTTGTACATGTGAATAATGACGTAAAGAAATAAGCATCAATACAAGCGCAAACAATAACGCGCCAACAGAAATATCCAAATGCATCCAGGGAAGAACACTATTAGCAATGCCCATATCCAATAAAAGAAATATGCCGTATACCGTAAAGGACAGCATGACTAGATGTTGATCGGAGGCCAACGAATATCGCTTACTGATGCCAAGGCCTATTATCAGAAGTATCGTGATAGCGAATATGGCATCAAAAATAGGGAATGTAACAGCAAGCTCTATTAGGCCCGCTAAAGATAGGCCTATCACTGAAATAAGATAAATGAGATGGACAACAGCGATGTTTATTAACCATTTGTGTCGCCAGTCATCAAACCATGATGACAACAATAAACTCGTAATAACGGGTAATGCGTAATAGGAGATCGCTAATAAATAAACACGTACTAGAGGGTAATTAAAAACAAATTGAACAGCTGGATTCTCAGCCAGCAACATTACAGCAGAGGTCAGTGAAAATAATGATAAATAGAGAAAATGTCGCTCCCCTCTATGCATCATCGAGAATGCCAAGGTAATAATAGCGACAAACAATGAGAATAAAGCGACTAGAACTTCAAAATACGCTTTTTCTAAAAGATAAAACAGTAGGTGTGTTTTCTCAAATAGTTTGACTTCACCCCACAAACCAATGTCTCGGTAGCTTGAAAAAACCCTGAAATAAATAGTTTTACCCGCATAATCATCTGGCAAATCAATCGAGTGCCAAGGCCAACCATAAAACGACTTGTGCTGTTTATTATTTAAGTCACCAAATTGATAAATCTTTTTATCTTCCAGGTAAACTTCAGCCATTAAGTCAATGCTGGTGACGTAAAGAACAGGATGCAAATAATCATGATCAGAATCCGGCAATGTTGCCTTAAACCAAACGGTATTATATTGCCCTCGATCAGGCGGCATACAAGGGAAATCAATATCTTTCCAATCACTACTATGTAGTTCAGGTGTGACAATCCACTCAGGCTCACCATTTACAAATTCGGAATCACCCCAGCGATATTGCCAGGCAGTAACCTGCTCGCTCTCATACTGCTGCATAGCAAAGACGGGAGGGAAGATAGTGAGCAACGACAAAAATACGACTAGCAAACCATAACTTGGCACAACCCTAGTCTGATACGGTGTAACTAAGTCCTTTATCAATCCAATCACTCACTGTCTAAAAAGAAAGAAACCCGAATTACTAGATATCCTTTCTAATCGTTGTAAATTTAGGTCAATCCAGGACCACAATATTCCATTCATCACTTTACGGCAATAATGTCGATTACTTAAGTGGTAATTTATCACTCCAGAATACGTCATCAAATGACAGCCACTATTAACACCTTGCAATAGACGGCTTAGCAATAACAACTTGATATGCTCACTGTGGAGAGGCGACAAAGTCACTCATCACATACTAAAGAAAACGAACTATATGCCAATAAAAATTTTGAATATCCATACAATTTAGGGTGACCCTAATGAATCTGGCGACCAAACTCATGAATTCGCTAAGCTACCCCAAAAAAATGTCACTGATAACAGTGCTTCTGCTTATTCCTATCACGGTGACATTTTTGCTACTGATTCACCAATTAAACAACATCGTTAATGAAAGCCATAAAGAACAATCAGGCTTGGAATACATAAAAACCATCACACCACTCTATCAACAATTGCCTCAACATCGTGGCTTGACGAATGCCTATCTGAATGGCTCAGCAGAGTTCGAAGAGAAAATTCTCAGTAAACGGAAAGAGATTGATCAGAGTATTCAACAAATCAATATCATCAATACTGAATATGGCGAGCACTTCGACACCAATCAACTATGGGACGAAATCAAACGTGACTGGACCAGTCTTATCAATACAGCAACAGAAACAGATCCCAATACCATTTTTACCGCGCATACTGAGTTAATTACAAAACTTAGACAACTCATGAATGCCGTGAATCACAATTCTGGACTCATACTCGATCCAGACCTCAACACCACATTCATTATTGAGACGATTGTCAGTTATATCCCAGTACTCGCTGAGAGTATCGGACAAACTCGCGGACTTGCTTCGGGCATTGCTGCCAATGAATCATTGACTACCAGTCAACGTATTAAACTGGCTTCATCATTTAGCAAGGTAAAACATGAAGCGGATACCACTCAACAAGCTATCGAACATATTATTACTCACAATCCGCAGTTGGCAGACGTTTTAAATAAGCTCGAGCTGGATAGAGAAAATGCACTCACAGAATTTCTCACTGTCATTGAAAAGGATATGCTCGAGAGTGAGAAAATTAACACCGAAGCAGCATTTATTTTCAGTCTGGGTACTGAAGCTATAGACACAAATTATGTGGTATATCATTATCTTGCTGACGCATTGGCTGAACTACTAGATAATCGTCTATCCATGCTACAGCTTGAAAAAAACGTGGTGATTGCCGTGATATTAATTGCCCTATCGCTGGCACTCTATTTATTCATTGGTTTTTATCGGTCTATCATCCAGGTAATCAACAATATTATTACCGCTACCAAGCGGATCGCCGAAGGTGATCTGACCGTCACAATCACCAGTCCAGCCAAAGATGAAACCGCTGATATCTTTATTGCACTTAACTCAATGACACAACATTTAAACGGCGTAGTGAATCAATTGAAACAAAACTCAACTGAATTAGCAGCCGCATCTGAAGAGTTATCTACTAATACTGTGCAATCTCAATCCAACTCACAAGAACAACAATCGCAATCTGAGCAAATAGCCACAGCGATGAATGAGATGTCGAGTACGATTAAAGAAATCGCCCGTAATGCTGAACTGTTAGCAGAAGAAGTACGTAATGCGAACAGTGAGTCAAAATCGGGACAAGACGTCATAAGTGAAACGGTAAAATCCATTAACTCTCTAACTGAAGATGTTGGAAATGCAGCGCGCACCATTGAAGAACTCAGTCAAAGTAGTGAGCAAATCGGTTCCGTGTTAACCGTTATTAAAGGGGTGGCTGAGCAGACCAATTTATTAGCCTTAAATGCGGCTATAGAAGCTGCACGAGCAGGAGATCATGGTCGCGGTTTTGCGGTAGTAGCTGATGAAGTTCGCTCACTGGCCAACCGTACTCAGGAATCGGCAGAACAAATTCAAATCATGGTCGACAATTTACAACAGAAAACAAAAGAAGCTGTCGCCGTGATGGAAAAAGAAAAAGCCAATGCCGCTGGTATGGTTGGTTACACTGACTCAGCCACACAATCGATATTAAACATTGTTAATTCGATGACACAAATCGCTGATATGAGTACACATGTTGCCAGTGCTGCTGAAGAGCAAGGTTTGGTGTCAGAAGAAATCAATCGTAACATTACACGCGTCTCAGACTTATCTGAAAATAACATGCATAGTAGCGAAGAAATTGCTACTGCTAGTCAAAACTTGGCGACACTCGCCACGCAGCTCAATATGATTGCACAACGTTTTAAAGTATAACTCTCTTTACGTTAGCCATAAAAAAAGGACCTTTCGGTCCTTTTTTTACATACAAGGTTAGTTCACCCAGCATCGCGCATTTTGGAACAATCTTGCCCACGGACCATCTTTGCCCCAGTCATCAGGGTGCCATGAATGCTGAACTGTGCGCGTTACACGCTCAGGGTGAGGCATCATGATCGTTACCCGACCATCGGTTGTTGTCAGTGCCGTCACGCCATTAATCGATCCATTTGGGTTCATTGGGTAAGCTTCCGTAGCTTGACCATAATTATCAACATAACGCATGGCCACTAGCGCCTGCTCTTCAGAACCCGTCTCGGCATAGTCAACACGTCCTTCGCCGTGAGCCACAACGATAGGCATCACAGAACCGGCCATTCCTCTCAATAACACTGAAGGTGACTCTACAATCTCTACCAGTGAGAAACGTGCTTCAAACTGTTCAGACAGGTTACGAGAGAATCGAGGCCAATGCTCACTGCCAGGTATCAACTCTTTTAACTGCGACAACATCTGACAGCCATTACAGACACCCAACGCAAACGTATCTTCACGATGGAAAAATGCTGAGAACTGTTGACGGGCAGTCTCATTATGCAAAATGGTGCTGGCCCAACCGCGTCCTGCACCCAAAACATCACCATATGAGAACCCACCACACGCAACCAAGCCAACAAAATCATTCAGATCAATACGCCCTTCCAGCACATCACTCATGTGCACATCAATAGCATTAAAGCCTGCATGATCAAATGACGCTGCCATTTCAACCTGACCATTCACCCCTTGCTCACGCAGAATGGCAACCTTGGGACGATGACCACTCACGATCAGAGAGCTGGCAATATTTTCTGCCGGATTAAATGATGGTTTGGCAAATAAACCAGGATCTTTTTCATCCAATAACGCATCAAACTCTTGTTTTGCACAATCAGGATTATCACGCATTGACTGCATCTGGTAACTGGTCTCAGCCCAGAAACGTTGCAACGTTACACGAGACTCATCAATAACCAGTTCCTGCTCAACATGGATGCGTATTTGCTGCTGCTCAGTCACTTTACCAATGGCAAATGACATGGAGGTCAAATTATAGTCTTTAAGAATATTCATGACATGATTCAAATCAGCATGAGGCACTTGGATAACCGCGCCTAATTCTTCATTGAACAATACCGGCAAGGCTTCACCGAGACCATTCAAGTGAATATCCAGACCACAATGACCGGCAAAAGCCATCTCAGCTAAGGTAACAGCGAGGCCACCATCACTTCTGTCATGATAGGCCAGCAATAAATCTTCATTCTTCAGTCGTTGGATAGCGTTAAAGAAGTTTTTTAAATGTGTCGCATCTTCGATATCCGGAGCTGTGTTACCCACTTGTTTGAATACTTGAGCTAAAGCGGAAGCACCCAAACGGTTGTGATTTTGCCCCAGATCGATATAAATCAAATCAGTATCACCACGATCAGTACGTAATTGCGGTGTGGACGTTGCGCTGGCATCAGTGACAGGCGCAAAGGCGCTGATAATCAGAGATAAAGGTGAAGTCACCGCTTTGGTTTCGCCCTTATCTTCCCATACCGTTTTCATGGACAAAGAGTCCTTACCGACGGGAATAGCAATACCTAACTCAGGACAGAGATCCATACCAATCGCTTTGACGGTATCGTATAACAGTGCATCTTCACCAGGGTGACCACATGCTGCCATCCAGTTAGCTGATAATTTAATGTCGCCCAACTTTTCAATTTTGGCAGCGGCAATATTGGTGATGGCCTCACCCACTGCCATACGACCTGAGGCAGGTGCGTTGACCAGTGCAATCGGTGCACGCTCACCCATCGACATCGCTTCGCCTAATACATCATGATGATCGGCTAAAGTGACAGCACAATCCGCTACCGGCACTTGCCATGGACCTACCATCTGATCACGTGCGACCAAACCTGTGACACTTCTATCACCGATGGTAATTAGGAAGTTCTTACTGGCTACCGTTGGCAATTTAAGTACACGTTCCAGAGCCATTCTGGGTGAAACACCGGCAAAATCAAGATCTGGATGCTCATGTTGTGTATGTTTCACGTCACGCAGCATTTTAGGTGGTTTACCTAATAATAATGACAGTGGCATGTCGATCGGTGATGTTTCATTATCGGCATCACCGAGTAATAAATGTTCTTCTTCAGTGGTTTCCCCCACAACAGCCCACGGGCAACGCTCACGTTCACAAATGGCTTTGAATTCATCAATACGGTCAGGGTGTACACCCAACACATAACGCTCTTGAGACTCATTACACCAGATTTCCATGGGTGACATACTGGGTTCATCATTAGGAATCACACGCAGTTCAAAACGCCCACCACGACCACTGTCATCGACCAGTTCAGGGAAAGCATTGGAGAGCCCACCGGCACCGACATCGTGAATGGCAATAATCGGGTTTTGATCACCTAAGGCCACACAGCGGTCAATCACTTCCTGACAGCGGCGTTCCATTTCGGGATTACCACGTTGCACAGAAGCAAAATCCAGTCCCTCATCACTGGCACCAGAATTGACTGAAGACGCAGCACTTCCACCCAGACCAATTAACATTGCTGGACCACCCAGGACTATTAACTGCACGCCTGGATCCATGATGCCTTTTTCAACGTGTTGTGGACGGATAGAACCCATGCCGCCGGCTACCATGATAGGTTTGTGATAGCCCCGCACTTCAAAGCCATTATCTGCTGGGACTTGCACTTCAAAAGTACGGAAATAACCGCATAAATTCGGACGACCAAATTCATTATTGAAGGCCGCACCACCGAGAGGGCCATCGATCATAATCTCACGAGCAGATGCCATACGCGCTGGTTTGCCATAAGGTGTTTCCCAAGGTTGTTCAAACCCTGGGATTTCCAGATTCGACACAGAAAACCCCGTTAAACCCGCTTTTGGTTTTGAACCACGTCCAGTTGCACCTTCGTCACGAATTTCGCCACCAGCCCCAGTTGAAGCGCCAGGAAAGGGAGAAATCGCTGTTGGATGGTTATGGGTTTCCACCTTCATCAGGATATGCTGGATTTCACCTTCATAGTGATATTGCCCTGTCGCCATATCCACCTGGAATCGATGACTTCTCGGACCTTCAATCACTGATGAGTTATCACTATAAGCTTTGACGACCCCATCAGGGTTGAGGTCATGCGTATTACGAATCATGTTAAACAGCGTGTGAGACTGCGTTTCACCATCAATAATCCAGTCGGCACGGAAAATTTTATGACGGCAATGCTCCGAGTTAGCCTGAGCAAACATCATTAACTCAATGTCATTTGGGTTACGCTCAAGCAAACTGAAATTCTCAAAAAGATAATCAATTTCGTCTTCAGCCAGTGCCAGCCCCATTTGCTGATTGGCCGTGACTAAGGCTTCACGTCCACCGTTGAGGATATCCACACTCACCAGTTCACGTGATTTACCATGCATGAATAAACGGTCTGTCTCATCCACTGTTTCAAACACAGTTTCAATCATACGGTCATGTAATAAACTACGAACAATGGATTTCTGATGCTGAGTCAGTGCTTCGTTGGCTTCAATAAAAAAGCTACGCCACGCTCAACACGTTCGATGTCTTTTACACCACTATTGACCGCGATATCGGTGGCTTTGCTTGACCAAGGTGAAATCGTTCCCGGCCTGGGTGTGACTAAGAAAAAGGTTTCGTTTTCTTTGGCGTCACTATCACGCATTTCTGCTTCAAGTAGTGTTTCAATAACCTGGTGTTCTGCTGCTGGCAAAACACACTCACCTTCTATTTCAACAAAATAACGAAACTCTGTTCTAACAGCTGTAACAGCAGGCACTTCGGCCTGAATGCTGTTTAGTAATTTCTCCAGACGGAAAGCAGAAAAAGCCGGACGGCCAATCAATTGCAGCATGCGGATCCCAATTCAAGATAAACTAAAGCGATAATGATACTTTATGTAAGGTTTAACGCCCAAATAAAATCCATTGGAAATTGATAATGAGTGTAGTTGTTCACAAGCAACCTAGTCCAATTCGCCAGATAATGGCGATGATTTATGACTTTTTACTTTTACTGTCCGCCTTATTATTTGCTGCCATTATTCCGGTTGCGCTAAATGGCGGAGAAGCTATTACACCAGGCAATGTGTTTTTTCTACTTTATTTACTGTCAGTGTGTTTTTTATTTTACGGCTGGTTCTGGACCCATGGTGGACAAACGCTGGGGATGAGAGCATGGAAAATAAAGCTGATTAGCTCAACCTCGCCGACTATCTCATGGAAACAGGCGGCTGTGCGATTTATCTTTGGGCTTATTTCCTGGCTTTGTCTCGGTTTAGGATTCTGGTGGCAGTGGCTCAGTAAAAACAAACAAAGTTGGTACAACCAGGCAGCAAAAACCCAGCTTGTTTTTGTCAAAGAATAACTTATTCAACATAAAGAAAGTTTTAACGTGGCTTTTTTTTGAATTCATGCCTAGAATTGAGCTTAACACGGCTTAAGGAACAAGGCTGATGACATGGATAAGCATCAGAGTCCTCATCACTTTATTGCTCCTGGTATCGCAAGATTTACCAGCTCAAACTCTCATTGCCAACGAACAGGTTGAGATAAAGCAATTAAGCAAAACCACTGCTCGCTCTATCTTTGCTATGCGAGTTCATGAGTGGCCAAATGGCACGCCAATCACCGTCTATGTTCTTCAAGATCAAGACCCTACGCATAATCAGTTTTGTAAGTCTGTATTGGGTATGTTTCCATACCAGCTAAGACGGATCTGGGACAGACAGGTCTTCTCTGGCACAGGTACTGCCCCTATCGTCGTTAACTCGGAGCAAGAAATGCTTGATGCTGTCGCCAACACCAAAGGGGCGATTGGGTACATCAGTAAAGATGATGCTGATACACACAAACGTATTCAAATTATTAAGGTGGATTTATGAGAGCGAGTTTACTTTCCATCTTACTTGTTATTCCAACAATGGCATTGGCCGAAGACAAAGCATGGTATGAACGCATCGCCCTGCATGGTTTTGCATCTCAAGCTTACATACATACTACTGACAATCATTTTTATGGGCCAAGTGATGATGGCAGTTTCGAATTTACTGAAGTCGGCATTAATGGTAGTTTCAGAATCAGCCCTAAGTTCAGGCTTTCTGCACAACTATTATCCAGACAAGCCGGCAGATTTGATAACGGATCACCAAGACTCGATTATGGCTTAGTGGATGTTTCTCTCTATGCCGATGCGCGTTACGCTACGGGTATGTACATTGGCAGAATCAAAAATGAAATCGGCTTATATAACGAAACTCGTGACGTCGCCCACACCAGAAGCGCCAACTTTCTTCCTCAGGTGATTTACTTTGATAAAGTCAGAAATACCATTATGGCCGCTGATGGTATACACCTTTACAACAATATTAACTTAGACAGTGGCACACTGTTTATGGAAGTGGGTACTGGTTATACCCTGGCCGATAAAAATGTTGAATATGCCTATCTGGGTGATGACTGGGCAGGCGCCATTCATAACGATAAGCTAGGGATATTCGGAAAAATTCTATACGAGCATAACGGTGGAGAGTGGATTTACTCCATAACTGGAACAAGAGTCACACTTGATTTTGATGCAGGAGCAAGTGACCGTGTGCCCTTCCCTTTTGGTCCAGGAATGAATTCGGGTGAAATTGATATCGATTACACCGTTTTATCTGCCCAATATAACGGTGAGAAATGGCAGTTTACAGGCGAAGTGGCTTTTGAAAATGTTGATTATGTTGACATCGGTGGGCCCGTCTCACAGATGAATATTAATTCGATCGGTTATTACTTACAGGCGAATTATAATTTCACACCGGCCTGGCAAGCATTCATCCGTTATGAAGAGTTCCAGTTAAACAAACACGACTGGAATGGAAAAGAAGCCGCCAGACAAAATCGCATCAATAGTCAGCAGCTCGCCTCATTGGGAGTTAATCAAGCCCCCGTGCCGGCTCATGAATATTATTCTAAAAGCTGGGTGTTAGGGGGCGCTGGCATGTGACACATAATGTAATGCTTCGTGCCGAATATCATATCGTCGAGGGTGTGGCCACATTATCACCGCGTGAAAACACCGTTACTGACACCAGCAAAAGATGGGATATGTTCGCTATGTCCCTGTCTTATCGGTTTTAGTTCTGACGATGAGTATTCAGACCCCATTTTTAAGTATCCGCTGGAAAGCGGGCTTATTTTTTAGTTTCATTCTGTTAATTTTTCTATTGATCTTTCATGTCATTATTTACTGGAACGTCCAACAAAAATTTGTTTTGTTCCGTTCTCAATTACAAGAGCAATATCATCAACAACTACTCGGACAAATCACGACCACACGAGATCAACTACAACGTCTTGCTGAATTACTCATCTCACCGGACGCCACACAGCAAGGTTCAGCACTTAAACAAAATGAGATATTAGATCGTATTCATCGCTACCGCAGCGATCTAGAGTTGAATTGGGATGTATCCCAAGTGCAGTTGTTTGATAGTAGTGGTCGGAACCTAGGTGGCTGGGGCCCGCCCACTCCAAAAGTCATTAAAGATAATATTACGCTGACCGCAGAAACTGAACTCGCCCAGAGTCAGCTAAATTGTGAAGTTAGTTGTAAGCAATATCAACTGTTACCTATTTTGGCTGATAGTGAGACAAACTATGTATTGGTGCTTGGCTATAATCTGACACAATCATTATTAGATTTTCAGGCACAAACTGGCGCCGACATTGCCATCATTTCCGATCAATCCAACACACAAGAGTTACGTCAAGCCGACTCATCACTCTGGGATCGTCATCTCAATGTGCTCACGTCATTTAATAACAATATCGCTTATTTGCAATTCTTAGCAAAACACTACCGTTTTCAAGACATTGACCATGATAAGCTGATATTACGTGATTCAAATTTACCCGTTGAATTTCAATTTATTAAGCTAAGACAAGTCGATAATGTGGTGCTGGTTATCATAGATAACATTGCCAAACAGCAACAAGAGCTTAACAGCCTCACATACAGAACAATTATCTGGTCACTCATTGGCTTGATTGTGATTGGTGGCAGTCTGTTTTTATTATTATCAGCACCACTCAAACGTTTATCCAAAGTCTCTAAAGCGCTGCCCTTATTAGCCGAAAAAAATACCTGCAAGTCAGAAATACTCTGAATCATGCCTCCCCGAAGCATTATCTTGACGAGCTGAATATCCTTGAACAATCGGCTGTAGTCTTATCGGAACAGCTAGAAGGTCTTGAGAATTCGGTCAGCAAACAAACAGATTCACTTAACAAACGGACACAAGAACTAATACAAGAAAGAGATTTTGTCAGTAATCTGATAGAGACCGCCCAATTAATTATTATCACACTGGATAAGAACTACTGTATTTCCAGCTTTAATGAGCTTGCCACAAATATCACAGGCTATGAGGCCAATAACGTTATCAGTCAACCATTCGAGCAATTTTTTCATCCTTCTGACTGGCAAAATATTCATCAATCATTACAACGACTATCTCATTATGATGAAAATATTGTTCATATGGAGTCAGATATTCTTTCAGCTGATGGTCAAATTCATACCATCTCATGGATACATTCGAGTTTCCAAATACCCACCAATAATGCTGTGATTCTCTCTGTCGGTATCGATATCACAGAAAAAAACAAAATGAAACCGAATTACGTTGGCTTGCCAGCCATGATCCATTAACCGAACTCTATAACAGAAAGAAACTGAAGAGCCAGTTTGAACACATTCTAAAACAGGCTACTTTCAATGATCAGCAAGGTATTTTACTGGTGCTGGATTTAGACCATTTTAAAGATATCAATGACAGTTGCGGTCATAACGTCGGTGACCAGTTACTGAAAAACGTGGCAAAAGCACTGATAGAAATCAGTCGTGACAATGATGTATTAGCCCGATTAGGTGGTGATGAATTTGCCATTATTCTTCCAGAAACCGACTTAAATGTAGCCATAGATGTCTGTGAAAAAATCAGTGATCGATTACATGCTTTGCATTTTGAATTTGAGCAGGTTCGCTACAGCATTTCTTCCAGCATTGGTATCGTGCCCTTCCCACTGAATGAATTCAGTGTAGATCGTCTTCTAAGCAGCGCCGATTTGGCGATGTATCAGGCCAAGTCACATGGTAAGGATACCTGGCATCTCTTTACTTTTGACGACATGCTTGGCAAACAGCTGCAAGAACGTATGCGTTGGAAACAGAAAATAGAAGATGCTCTGTCAGAGGATCGCTTTGTCCTGTATTTCCAACCCATCATGCAGATTCAAAAGCAGACCGTGAGTCACTATGAAGTACTGCTGCGTATGCAGGATGAGGATGGTCAAATACATAGCCCAGCGATGTTTATAGAAGTGGCTGAACAGTCGGGCTTGATTCATCGGATTGATCATTATGTATTAGAGAAAGGCATTGCCAAACTTGCTGAACTCGAGCAACAAGAACAAACCATCACCTTATCATTGAATTTATCTGCACATGCCATGCTGGATGCTGAGCTCATCCCGCTACTCAAACGTCTTTTAAAACATTATCGTGCCATTCCGGAACATCTACTGTTTGAGTTAACAGAAACAGCAGCCGTCGCTGATATTAATCAGGCACGACAATTGATGCGAGAAATGCGTGATTTAGGCTGTCGCTTCTCGATTGATGACTTTGGTTCTGGCTTTGCCTCGTTTCGTTATTTACGAGAATTACCTGTTGATGTGGTGAAAATCGATGGCATGTTTATCACCCATATCACAGAAAATAATGACGATAAATTATTTGTGGAAGCCTTAGTTTCTGTTGCGAAAGGCATGGGCAAGAGCACAGTAGCAGAATTTGTTGAAAGTGCTGAGATTCTCGCCGTTTTAGCTGAACTAGGTGTGGACTATGCTCAAGGGTATTATATTGGAAAGCCGCAAGATAGATTGCTTGATAGTCCGCTTCAATTAGACTAATCGGATAAACGCGTTATGCCGATCAGTTTGTTATTGTTATCAAATTCGATAGAAAACAGGCCATTGACACCGGAGCTATCAATAAAGCGACGAATATGTTCAGCGGGAAAACTGACCCTTTGCCCTGTTTCAGCCGTCACAATGACCGTTCTCGCCATGCCTTGATAATAACGAAGCGCTTGTTCAGGAGAAAGAGTCATTCGAAAGCGTAATCGTGTCATGCGTCGTCTTTCTAGATCAAATAATCACCTAAAGCGTGGGTCAACTGTGACATCATCGCTTTTTTTGCTATTTCCGAGTAAGGCTCTGCTTGGCCTACTCCCCACACGGGTTTTGGCCAGGTCGCATCTGTTTTGAATCGGGCAATATGGTGAATATGTAACTGCTCAACCATATTACCTAATGCAGCAATGTTCATCTTATCGGCTGAAAATAGAGTTGACATAGCGTCACTAAGAAAACTGGACTCGTTGAGTAATCGTTGCTGCTCAGACTCAGTCAGCTGATAAATCTCGGTTTTATTTTCACGCTTGGGCACAAGAATAATCCATGGATAGCGGACATCATTCATTAATAAAACATTACACAATTCAAATTCACCAATATGAATAGTATCTTGTTTAAGTTGAGGATGAAGCGCGAACATTATTTTTCAGCCAGGTATTTAGTGACAATTTCATACACATCTGCTGACAATTCTTTTTCAGCAGCAATATGTTCCAGCGATGCTTTCATGAGTTTTTGTCGATCAGCATCATAACGACGCCATGAGTTAAGTGCTCCTAACATTCTTGCTGCGACTTGTGGATTGAGCTTATCAAGTTTCAGTATTTGCTCTGCCAGGAAACGATAACCCGAACCATCTTTAGCATGAAAATGTACGGGGTTATTACGGCAAAACTGACCAATTAAAGCTCGCACGTTATTAGGATTTTTGATACTGAAAGCTTCATGTGTCATCAAGGCCTTAACGCGCAGCAAGGTATCAGGAAGCTTAGATACCGCCTGCACTGATAACCATTTATCAACTACCTGACGATCATGTTTCCATTGCTCATAGAACGCACGTAATGCATGTTCACGTTCTGGCCCGGCTTGATCGACCATCAAACGTAAACCGGCTAATAACTCGGTCATATTGTCAGTCACTTTCATCTGACGCAGACAGCGCTGAATCTGAAGGGGATCATGACTTGCCACCAGATAGGACAAACACAAATTTTTCAAACTACGTGCCGCCATATCATCGGCATTGAACTGATATTTTTTGGTCTGACTCAGGCTTTCATACCGCTCGTTAAATAAGCGTTTCAAAGAAATCGCTATCTGCTGTTTTGCAAATTCACGAGCCTGATGAATCGCATCGACATCAGCAACTTGCATCTGGGCAGCCAGGTAGTTTTCACTTGGTAATGTCAGCATTTTTGCGATAAGCGCTGGATCAAGTTGCTTATCCTGCAAAATAGCTTCCAGTTGTGACAGCAGCAATGGTGACATAGCCAGTTTATTTTGCTTCTGAATGTCATCAACAATGTCTAGCAACACATTAATCATCAGTTGCTGGCCAGCATCCCAACGATTAAAACTGTCAGTGTCGTGGGCCATTAAAAAGGCCAGTTGGGTATTACTAAGATCATATTTCAGTTTCACCGGTGCTGAAAACCCACGTAAAACTGAAGCAACAGGCTCTTCGCTCACATGAATAAACTCAAACTGTTGCTGAGAATCGGTCAAAGATAAAACACGCGTGTCACCGTCATAGACAGTGCTCTCTCCCTGCAATTGCATAGGCATATTTTTCCCTTGACTATCTAATAAACCGACAGCAACAGGAATATGAAAATCTGCCTTGTTATCCTGACCAGGCGTAGCAGGACAAAATTGACTGAGAGTCAGTGTAAAACGTTGATTGATGGGATCATAGTGCGTTTTAACAGAAAGCTCGGGAGTGCCAGCCTGCTCATACCAAAGTTTGAACTGACTCAAATCAACATTATTGGCATCCTCAATCGCTTTAACGAAATCATCCGTGGTAACAGCCTGACCATCATGTCTGTCAAAATAGAGATCCGTGCCTTTTCTAAAGCCTTCCTCGCCAACCAACGTCTTGATCATGCGCACGACTTCTGCACCTTTCTCGTATATGGTGACTGTGTAGAAATTACTGATCTCAATATACGAGTCTGGTCGCACAGGATGCGCCATCGGGCCAGCATCTTCTGCAAATTGCATACTGCGTAAACCATTTACATCATCAATACGTTGAACAGCGGCTGAATTGAGATCAGCACTAAAGCTCTGATCACGCATGACGGTGAAGCCCTCTTTCAGGCTGAGCTGAAACCAATCCCGACAAGTCACACGGTTGCCAGACCAGTTATGGAAATATTCATGAGCGACGATACTTTGAATCGTATAAAAATCATCATCTGTGGCTGTTTCAGGCGTAGCTAAAACACAGGCAGCATTGAAAATATTTAGCCCTTTATTTTCCATTGCCCCCATATTGAAGTCATTGACGGCAACAATCATAAAGACATCCAGATCGTATTCACGACCATAGACTGCTTCGTCCCACTTCATAGATTGTTTTAAGGACACCAGAGCATGATCACATTTATGTTTGTTTTCAGGATCCACATAAATACGTAGGCTGACTTCACGTCCACTCATGGTGGTGAACTGATCCTGCTGGCAATATAAATCACCCGCCACTAAGGCAAATAAATAGCTGGGTTTTGGGTGTGGATCATGCCAGCGTACCCAATGACGGCCATCATTGAACTGGCCTTGTTCTTCCAGGTTGCCGTTTGAGAGCATGACCGGCCATGCTTTCGCATCAGCCACAATCGTTACAGTGAAGATAGACATCACATCAGGACGATCAGGGTAATAGGTGATACGTCTAAACCCTTGTGCTTCGCATTGCGTACATAAAAGTCGGCCTGAATGATAAAGCCCTTCCAGAGCAGTATTCTGATCAGGATGAATCTCCGTAATGACTTCAAGTTCGAACTTGTCTGGCACTTCGGAAATAACTAGAGACTTATCACTAAGCTGATAATCCGTCTCTTCGAGTTCTTTTCCATTTAATTTGATGCTGACTAAGTCCAGTGACTCACCATCTAATACACATTCTCCTGCAGATGATTCGGGATTTAGCCGCATTTTTAATGTACTGATAACACGTGTTTTTGATTTATCCAGATCAAAATGAAGCAAGGCTTCATCCACCAGGTAACGAGGCACCTGATAGTTAGCCA
The DNA here is from genome assembly GCF_030296755.1 of Methylophaga marina. Taxonomy (NCBI): domain Bacteria; kingdom Pseudomonadati; phylum Pseudomonadota; class Gammaproteobacteria; order Thiotrichales; family Piscirickettsiaceae; genus Methylophaga; species Methylophaga marina. Next base: position 2,753,940 of record NZ_AP027741.1, on the reverse strand, counting down.
GTAAAGTCATTTTGGGTGATTGTTCTGTGCTCGCAAGATCCATCATATTTCTCTATTTAAAGTCATCCAGTGTCAATACAGACCAGACTTCATACGCAGGGGTTTCATAAGGGTGTGAAGAAAGTAACGCGTTTAAGACAGGCTTTATTTGTTGGGTGGGACAAACCGTTTCTACCCGGTACTCAGCTACATATTCCACCTGGCCCTGCTGCCCAATATAAGGCTGACTGCCATCTAATGGGCGGAATTGCCCTGTTCCTTGTGACTCCCAACAACAACTGTCATAACCATCATAACGGCCGGCACCGGCAGCGAAAATGGCCTGTTTTACGGCTTCTTTATGTGATTCAGGAACAAAAAAACCAATTTTAATAAGCTATCAGCCATACCTTATCTAATACGCCATTTTTGGCCTAAACCATTACCTAATTCACTGTAGATGTAACGACCATCACGACTAAACGCTAACGCTTGTATAACGACACCAGGTTTTAAAGCGTCTTTTCGTGGTGTTAACCAACAGCCCAGATCCTGTCCATTTTGTGCACGCCAGACACACAGCTCACGGTTGGGATGGCCAGTCACGACATATTTACCATCAGAAGAATAGGCAATCGCGCTGGTTGTGGTTTTAAATACAGGAAAGTCACCCCATATACCGTCTACGTCTACAGGTGATGTCGTGAGTACCGCGACTTGTTTACCACTTTTGACATTCCAGATACGTGTTTGTGCATTGCCAGCCGAACTGATCACAAACCCACCCATGGGATCAAAAGAAACCAAACTAACACCATTATTATGTTGCCATATCCGAAGTTGTTGTCCGGTTTCCAGGTTCCACATTCTTGCTGTATGGTCATCTCCGCCCGTTAAGCCATATTTACCATTAGGTGAAATATCAACTGTGTTAATAAGCTGATCGATAGGTGAATTAACGGCTTTACCATCATGTTTCAGAATTTGGACGACGCGATTACCTATCACATCAAAATACACCGCTGATCTGTCTTGCAACGCTAATAGCAGGTGGTCACCTTTAGGCGATAAAGCAATATCTTTTATCGTAACTGGAAACTCAAGACGAATCATCGGTTCACCGTTTTCCATATTCCATAAAACGATAACTTTGGATTCTACCGTGGCGGCCACTTTACTATCGTCAGAAAAAGCCACATCTGTCGTCGTACCGGCATCATTTGGTGTGTTTTGCCAGGTATATTTCACCTTATTCGTTTGAAGGTCCCAGAGTTTTGCTGGCAAATCAATATCGCCGACCAGCACGTAACGACCATCAGGTGAAAAGCTGGAAGCATAGCTGCCATTTTCGCTGTGTTTCCAGGATTCTGTCGGTGTTCTTTCTTCTGTACAGGCTGACAATGAAAGCAATACCAATGCAGCACTGAGCGTTCGGATTACATGGCGGGAGAATACAGACATCGGCATCAGGAACGAGGAAGAGTTACACCAGACTGGCCTTGATATTTACCACCGCGATCGGCGTAAGATGTCTCACACACTTCATCAGACTCGAAGAACAACATTTGTGCCACACCTTCATTCGCGTAGATTTTTGCCGGTAAGGGAGTGGTGTTGGAAAACTCTAATGTCACCTGACCTTCCCATTCAGGTTCCAATGGGGTGACATTCACAATAATGCCACAGCGAGCATAAGTGGATTTGCCAAGACACACTGTCAGAACATTTCGTGGAATTCTGAAGGTTTCGACTGTTCTGGCCAGTGCAAATGAATTCGGTGGAATGATACACACATCAGACGTCACATCCACAAAACTGCTTTCATCGAAATTCTTCGGGTCAACAACGGCTGAATTAATATTGGTGAATATTTTAAATTCATTTGAGCAGCGAACATCGTAACCATAACTTGACGTGCCATAAGAGATAATGCGGTTATCATCACGATATCGAACTTGTCCCGGCTCGAAAGGTGAAATCATGCCCTGCTCCGCCATACGACGAATCCATTTATCTGACTTAATCATAATTGCTCGGTCATACCTTTTTATAATTGTTCAATCACAAGCCTATTAAAACACATCTTGAATAAGCTTGATTATGTGTTGACTAAACATTAGTCATTTTTAATCACAATGTTCGGAAACGCGGCAGAATAATCCTTACTTTGCATGGCTAATCTGGCGCCAACTCGGCGAGCAATGTGGCGATAAGCCATTGAAATATCAGCGTCAGGATCAGTGACAACACTTGGTTTACCAGAGTCAGCATCCTCACGAATTTTTATATCCAGAGGTAAACTACCCAGCAAATTAAGATTGTACTGCTCGGCCATGCGCTTGCCGCCACCTTCACCAAAAATATGCTCTTCATGACCGCATTTGCTACAAATATGTGTACTCATATTTTCGACAATGCCTAGAACAGGTACTTTGACCTTTTCAAACATCTTGTAGGCTTTACGCGCATCAAGCAGTGATATGTCTTGTGGCGTGGTGACAATGACAGCACCACTCACTGGCACTTTTTGTGACAAGGTTAATTGAATATCACCTGTGCCCGGTGGCAGGTCAATAATCAGGTAATCCAGATCTTTCCAGTTAGTTTCACCGAGCAACTGTTGTAAGGCTTGTGTCACCATCGGTCCACGCCAAATCATCGGCTCCTCTTCATCAATAAGGAATCCAATCGACATAGTTTGAATGCCATAACTGTCTACTGGGTTCATACTCTTGCCATCAGGCGATTCTGGCCGACGATTGGCACCGAGCATGCGAGGTTGGCTAGGTCCGTAAATATCAGCATCCAGCACCCCCACGGATGCGCCTTCTGCAGCGAGCGCCAGCGCCAGATTGGCTGAGGTTGTGGATTTACCCACACCACCTTTGCCTGATCCAACAGCAATGATGTTTTTGATATTATCCAGTGCCTGCACACCCTGCTGAACCTTGTGCTTAATGATTTCACTTGAGACAACAACATTGACATTGTCAGCCCCGGCTTGCTGTAGAGCTGCTGTTAATGATTGATTAAGTTCATCGATGTAACCTTTGACCGGATAACGCAGAACCACAGAGACGATTTGTTTTCCAGACTCCTCTGCGACCATAATCCCTGGATTGGTCTCCCCAGTTTTATCTCGGTTGATGGGTCCTGAAAGTCATTAATAATCTGCTTAATCTGTGCGTTATCTAACATGGCTCACTCCGGTCTATTCAGTGCGTAATCGACACAGACTCGCACTTTTTCTGTTTTTTGTATCAGACGCTAAATTCGTATGGTCTGACTAAACTGATAACTAAAAAAAACGCCATCTGTAAGACGGCGTTCGTTATCAATCTAATTTGGGGCCTCGCAACGTATTTTGCAAGGGCCAATCGCGATAATTAAATACTTGTCCCTGTTGGCGTACACGAGCTATCTCATTCACATCCAAATCTGCATACACCCATTGTGCTGTATCAGCTGAACCTTCAGCCAAAATACCATTATCAGGAAAACCGTAGTCAACCGGGGTGTAAATACTGGCACGACCTGTGTTCACATCAACGGCTTCTGACCATAAGGCTTCACCAAATGTCGGCGATTGTAGGACATAACACTGGTTTTCCAACGCCCTAGCCTGACAACCAATTCGGACACGATAAAAGCCGGCTTGTGTATCAGTACAACTTGGTACTAAGACCACATCAGCACCCGCCTGCACTTGTTGATGGGCAATCAATGGAAACTCGCTGTCATAACAAATATTAATAGCAAGACGACCAATATCGGTATCAATCACCTTAATATCCTGACCAGCATGAATCAGCCACTGTTCGTTCTCGAAGCGAGTCATGATGAGTTTATCCTGATAATCAATCAGTCCCTCAACACCGTATAGATTAGCTCGATTTCTAAAGCTACCATCCGACTGTATTACTGGGAAAGAGCTCGCCAGAATCATGACATCAAATTGCTTCGCCAGCTGGGCGTATAAAGCCTCGTAGTCGGCATATATATCTTGCATGGAATGCAACTGCTTGCCCAAGTCTTTATAAACCGACTCCCAAAAAGTGAAGCGAGTTCCATACTGCCATATTCAGGGAAGACCAGTAGTTTGGCACCATTTTTAGCTGCCTGACTTACCCATTGGGTCAACTTATCTTCAAACTCAAACCACTGTGCGAAAAAGCCAATATCATATTGGGCTACCGCTGCTTTCACTTTGCTCATTTATTTTTCCACGGGCATTGCACAAAAAGAGTCACGCAAGTCAGCACTCTCTTCGCACAAAAAGATTAGATTTTTTTCATCCAGAATGTCATTGGCTTTGGTGACTCAAGCGCTTCATCCACTTCTTTCCAACTGAATGTGGTATTCAATTCTGGATGTTTTTCATAGCCGCGTTTACGCCAAAAATTATCAAGAGGCTGATAGTCAGCGGGTCTCAATGGATGATCCTCAGGGCGTTGAACCCCACAAAAACAGCTGTAATCGAAGCCACCTATCTCATGAGCATGGGCTTCACGCTCATCGAAAAATGCCACACCTGCACCTTGCCCACGGTATTGAGACAATAAAACGGATTCACCGCAGTAAAAGATCTTGTCAATATCATAGCCAGCGGCGATAAAAGGCGCTTTGACTTCGTCGGTTTCATATTTCAGCGGAATACCGGTAGAGGCACCCACTACATGGTCACCATCAAAAGCCAGCACAATCACGCTATCAGGCGCTTCAATATAAGTTTGAAGATACTTTTCTTCGTATGTCAGATCCCCATCATAAAGATAAGGAAAGTCACGAAAAACACGAATCCGGAGCTCAGCAAGCTCCGGAATGTATTGATTGAGCTTATCGCCAGACAGTCTTTCCAGTCTTAACATCGCACACCTCTTAGCCTGCGACTTGGGCGATCCAGTCTTCTAAGTTGTAGTAATTAGTAATACGAGCGACTTTACCGTCACGCACCACGAAAAATGCGCCTGCGGGTAAACGGTATGTTTGACCAGCGGCTTCTGGCAGACCTTCATCAGTTGACATATATTCACCTAATACTGTGAACTCAACCGCTGCACGATCGCCAGCATCATTGGTGGTGATAGAAATATCAACGATGTTTTCTTTGTAGTGCGCATTCATACGATCCATAAACTTCTTGAATGCTTCTTTACCAATTTCACGACCACTTTGGTTTACATCATGAATCACGTCGTCTGTCAGCATATTAAGAAATGCATCCATATCACCGCGGTTAAATGCATTGTAGTAGTCTTCCAACAGTTTTACTGTAGCTTGATTCATGATGAAAAATCCCAAAGAGTAGAAAAAGGCCGAATTTTATCTGTTTCATGGAATGAGGAAAAGACTTAATTTCTTCATTACCTCATATCCTTAGCCTACAAACAGGCCATTTGATTTATTTGTTTTTTGAATCGCGCTCTAGCTCCGTTGATTAATAACGGTTTCGTTGTACGATGCCCATTAATTTATACGTGAGTAAAGACGCTGAAAAATCATAAGCATGGAACCCTTCAATGGGCGCAAATTCCATGATGTCAAAACCGATAATTTCACGCTGTTTGGCTACCGACTCGAATAAATTGAGTGTCTGATACCAGTCCAGTCCACCTGGCACTGGCGTTCCTGTTGAAGGAAAAACAGAAGGATCCATGCCATCAATATCCAGTGTGAAAAACACTTTTTGTGGAAAATCCTCTGGCAACTCGATTGACTGAATGCGGTTGGGTACTAACTCATCCGCATCCTGATATAACACACCGAATTCGTCACGAAATGCCATTTCTTCTTCACAATAAGCACGTATACCGAGTTGGTAAAGAGGAATACCCATATCCACAGCCCGCTTCATCACAGAGGCATGACTGAGAAAATCGCCTTCATAGGCCTGACGTAAATCGGCATGCGCATCAATCTGTACAATGCCAAAATCATCGATACCTGCGTCTCGCAATCCTTTGATAACACCATACGTCACCGTATGCTCACCACCGAGAACGACGGGCATAGCCCCAGATTTGATGATATCGGCTGTCGCTTTAGCAATATTATCAATAACTTGCTGAGGGGCGACACTGCAATCCACTGGTTCACAGGTATAAATACCTTCATCGCAGGGTTTGCTTTTGCCATCCCATTCTTCCAGTTGCCAGGAAGCTTGCAAGATAGCGTTGGGGCCCAGGGCAGTACCTCCGCCATATGACACGCTCTTTTCATAGGGCACGGGTAATACATGAAACATGGCGTTGTGTGGTTCTGGCTGTTCAATTTCTGAACCGAGAAAAATTGGATACTCTTCCATTTGAATCAACTCAAGATAATCTGTGTTTAAAATCGTCGTAGCCGAACTCTTTCACAATGCGTAAGGCATCGGTTTCTGAGTTCCACAACGCAATGGCTGGTAATTTTGTGCCATTAAACGTTGTGGTTTTGACCATGGTGTAATGTGCCATATCTTCAAAAATCAGCCGTTGTCCGACTTCCAATGGTTGTTTGAAGCTGTAATCATCAATCACATCCCCAGCCAGACAAGTTAAACCGCCTAGACGATAGGTATATTCAAACTCATCCGCTTCACCCGCACCATGAATATCGGGACGATATGGCATTTCCAGCGTATCCGGCATATGACAAGTGGCGGACGTATCAAGAATCGCCTGGTTCAGTTTATTCCAGGTGATATCCAGCACTTCACAGCTCAAAATACCAGTACCGATCGCCATGGCTTCACCTGGCTCAAGATAGACCTGCACATCGTGACGAGATTGGAATGCCTGGATTAATTCGACCAACCCATTAATATCATAGCCATCAGCGGTAATATGATGACCACCGCCAAAGTTGACCCATTTCATTTGTGGCAAGATATGACCAAACTTTGATTCAACTGCTGCCACTGTTCGCTCAAGTGGCTCAAAGCCTTGTTCACATAAGGTATGAAAATGTAGCCCGCTAATGCCTGCTAATGCGCTTTCATCAAGCTGAGACAGCGTGATGCCCAAGCGTGATCCCGGTGAACAAGGGTCATAAATTGGCACAGCCCCTTCAGAGTGTTCTGGATTAATCCTCAGCCCAAACTCCAGATCAGGTCGTTGTGTCTGCGCAGCAAGACATTGCTCCCGAAACCGTAACCACTGGCTGCAAGAGTTAAACACGATGTGATTAGCGAATGTGAGCAGCTCATCAATATCCGCTTGACTAAAAGCAGCAGCAAACACATGTACTTCGCCACCGTACTCTTCATATCCCAAACGAGCTTCATGCAAGCCACTGGCGCAAGTGCCATTGAGATATTTTTGTGTTAAGTCACCCAGTGACCACATAGAAAAGGCTTTTAGGGCACCAAGTACTTTTGCACCACTCGCGACCGCCACACCATGCAGAATGCGTAGATTACGTTCTACGGCAACTTCATCAACCACAAAACACGGTGATGGCAAACGAGATAAATCCAGTTTGCCAAAATCAGTAAACTGCATCGAAATTAGTCGTCCAGATTAAAGTTATCAAGTTCAATCACATTCCACGGCAAGCCATATTTATTCATGTCTTCCATAAATGGATCAGGATCAAACTGTTCAATATTCCAAACGCCCGACTGTTTCCATTTACCTTCTAACATCATTTTGGCACCAATCATGGCTGGCACACCTGTGGTGTAAGAAATAGCTTGAGATTGCACTTCCTGATAACAATCCTGATGATCTTTGATGTTATACAGGTAAACAATTTTTTCTTTGCCGTCTTTAATGCCTTTCACCACGCAACCAATACAGGTTTTACCTTTGGTTCTTGGGCCTAAAGTTGAAGGGTCAGGGAGTAAAGCTTTTAAAAACTGAATCGGTACTATTTTCTGGCCGTTATAGTCAATCGGCTCAATACCGGTCATACCGACATTACCCAATACTTCCAGATGCTTCAGGTAGCTGTCACCAAAGCTCATCCAGAACTGAGCGCGTTTCAGAGTCGGGAAATTTTTAGTTAATGATTCCAGTTCTTCATGATACATACGGTAAATATTGTAGGTACCGACTTCTTCTGGGCAGGTAAATGTCGCTTTTTTGACATCGCAGGCGTTTCAACAAACTCGCCATTTTCCCAGTGACGACACTCAGCAGTCACTTCGCGGATATTAATTTCCGGATTAAAGTTGGTAGCAAATGGATAACCGTGATCGCCACCATTGACATCGATAATGTCTAACTCGTGGATTTCATCAAAGTAATGCTTGGCAATATAGGCCGTGAACACATTGGTCGCACCTGGATCAAAACCACTACCTAGCAATGCTGTTAAGCCCGCTTCTTTAAATTTATCCTGATAAGCCCATTGCCATTTGTATTCAAACTTGGCTGTATCCAGTGGTTCATAGTTAGCCGTATCCAGATAATCCACCCCGGCTGCCAGACAGGCATCCATAATGGTTAAATCCTGATATGGCAAGGCCACATTAATCACTAAATCGGGTTTCTCTTGTTCCAATAACGTGGTCAATTCAGCGACATTATCCGCATCAACCTTCGCTGTTTTGATAGGTCGGTCTAACTGGGCTGCGATCGCTTTGCATTTTTCTTCTGTTCGGCTTGCCAATACAATTTCAGAAAATACTTCTGGTAACTGTGCACATTTATGTGTGACTACGCCACCGACACCGCCGGCACCAATAATCAGGACTTTAGACATTGCTGAATTCCTTTAACTCGTCTCAATTAACGTTCAAAAAAGTATAGCCATGCATACTTTCTTTAAAAGCATGCAACATTTTTTGGCGCATAGGCACCGAAATACGTCCGTCTCGCACAGCTTCTTCAGCGATACGACGGAATTGTTCTAACATGTGTTTAGGGTCGTACTCAACATAACTCAGTACATCGGCAATACTGTCGCCGTGGAACTCGCGGCGGAAATCAAAGCCGCCTTCTTCGTTGATATGCACACTGACGACATTAGTATCGCCAAACAGATTGTGTAAATCCCCTAGCGTTTCCTGATAAGCGCCAACAAGGAAAACACTTAAGTAATATTCTTCACCATCTTTAAGCTCATGCAATGGCAAGGTTTTCTTCACGCCGGTTGGTGAAATAAAGTTATCAATCTTACCGTCACAATCACAGGTCATGTCTGCCAACACAGCATCTCTGACGGGTGCTTCATTTAAGCGGTGAATGGGCATAATCGGGAATAACTGATCTATGGCCCAGATATCCGGCAAGGACTGGAACAAACTGAAGTTACCATAATAAATATCAGACAAAAGTTCTGGTAACGCTTCCAGCTCCTGAGACACACGTCTTGCCTGTGGCAGCAAATTCGAAATCTTTTCCAGAATGGCCAATGCCAGATTTTCAGCCAAAGCACGTTCACGAATGGTCGCTTGACCATGATGAAATAACTCACGCATTTCATCACGGTAATACAAAGAGTCGTTATAGCACTCTTGTAAGTTTTCTGGACTCACATAGTCAAGCACACTGAATAAGTTAATAATGTGATCGTGACTGTCTTCAGGCGCTTCAGCTGGGAGCGGTTCCGCTTTATGCTCTCGCACTTCCAATACATTAAACAGCAGCATAGATGAGTACGCCACCAACGCACGACCAGACTCAGAAATAATGACCGGATGCGGAATATCGAGTGGATCCAGGCTTTCCTGTAAAGCTTCAACGATGTTGTAGCAATATTCATCCAAACCATAGTTCATGCTGTGTGTGCTGTTACTTCTGGCCCCTTCATAGTCAACAGCCAGACCACCGCCCATATCGATGTAGCCCATTGGGGCACCTTCTTCGATTAGGCCCGCGTAAAACCGACATGCTTCCATAACACCGGTACGGATATTACGAATGTTAGGGATTTGAGAACCGAGATGGCTGTGCAATAACTGCAAGCAATGCAGCATATTCGCTTGCTTGAGTTTATCAACCACACCTAATAAAGCACTGGTGGATAAACCAAAGATAGATCGATCACCACTGTCTTCATTCCAGTGACCTTCCACCATAGAAGCCAAACGAATGCGAACCCCAATCAGAGGGTCAATCCCCAGAGCACGACTACGCTCAAGGATAATATCCAGCTCCATCGCCGTTTCCAAAACAAAGAAACACTTGATCCCCATTTGACGGGCATACAAACCAAGCTCGATGAACTCTTCGTCTTTGTAACCATTACAAACAATCAGACTGTCGTGATCACGTAGCTGTGAGAGAGCGATAATTAATTCAGCCTTACTGCCGGCCTCCAGACCATGATGATAACGGCTACCGTAATCTGCAATCTCTTCAATAACGTGACATTGCTGATTAACCTTGATTGGAAAAACACCACGGTAATGATTTTTATAATCTGCTTCTTCTATTGCACGTGAAAAGGCTTCATTAAGCTGAGTAATACGCTGATCGAGCAGATTTTCAATGCGTAAAACGGCCGGCATATCCAGCCCACGTTCACGCATGCCATTGACGATATCGATGATGGGCACTTGTATGGTTTTCTCACCAAACTGCACGCTGACAACCGCATTGCCATCTTCAGACACATCAAAATAGTCACTTCCCCAGTCCCTGACTCCATATAAACGAGCACTATGTTCAGCACTCCATTCAGTACTTAAATCCAGCTCGTTATCGATAGTAGGAAAAGGCGTTTTCTGCATTGACGATTATTCCCGTCTTGGTTAGTTAAAGGGCGCGATTTTCACTAGTTTGCAATGAAAAAGCAAAGAATTATTTCAATTATTACATTGGCGAGATGACATCAAAGTGACACCTGCTCAAATTATCGGTAATTCATCAGGCACTGCGGTATCTGTTGCTGGATCCAAATCCGTATGAAAAGCCAGCACACTATCAGCCACTTCGTCCGGTTTGTTAAACCTTGCGATATGAAACAAGGCCTCTCCCTCATTCACTAGTGGAATATTGGTACGGCCGATGACGATACCTGAACTGCTCGCCAGCACCTCTGTTTCAGAATCCCCTTTACCATAGGGAGCAGCCACCATGCCTAGTAAATCTCCTTTGTTCACACTGGCGCCCATGGGCACCAGCATTCTGAAGATGCCACTTTCCGGCGCTCTGACCCAAACACTGCTTCGAGCGACAAATGGCTCGTGTTGACGTTTTTTGTGTCGAGTCGTTGCCAACATACCAATGTGACGCATCATAGCCAAGACGCCTTTCACGCCAGCCCTGATTGCCATTTCATTAAATCGTAAAGCTTCACCAGCTTCATACACGATGACTGGCACATCATATGAAGCGGCCGCATAACGTAGTGACCCCTGAATCAGACTCGAGTTCACTACCACAGGTGCATCAAAAGCATGAGCCATCATTTCTACGTCAGGATTGGATAAGTCAGCTCGTATCTGAGGTAAATTATCGCGATGAATGGCAGCGGTATGGAGATCGATACCATGCGTACACTGACTCACAACTTCTTTCATAAATGAGTCGGCTAACCGGGCAGCCAGCGAGCCTTCATCCGAACCAGGAAAACAGCGATTAAGATCGCGTCTGTCAGGTAAGTAGCGGGATTGATTGAGAAAGCCATACACATTGACCACGGGAATCGCGATGATGGTGCCTTTCAGACCTTTTAAACTCTTACTTTTCACCAACCTGCGAATAATTTCAACGCCATTGATTTCGTCACCATGCACGGCGGCTGATACAAACAGAATCGGGCCTTTGCGACGCCCACGTATGACGTGCACAGGCATGCTCAACGCAGTCTGCATATAAAGGTCAGGCAAAGGCACATCGATAATCTTACTTTGCCCTAATCTGACTTCCTCGCCAGCCAGAACTAAAACGTCAGACATGCGCTTAGCCTCGACCCCGGGTTTTTGTTTTACCAGAACGGGCATTTCTCTCGATAAAATCGATGATCATGCTGGCAATATCTTTACCGGTTGCGTTCTCAATACCTTCCAGTCCCGGTGATGAATTCACTTCCATCACAACCGGACCGTGATTTGAACGCAGTAAATCGACACCACAGACATTCAAGCCCATAGTTTTCGCAGCACGCACAGCCGTGGCTCGCTCTAAGGGTGAAATACGGATCAAGTTAGCACTACCACCACGATGCAGATTAGAACGAAACTCGCCTTCCTTACCCTGGCGTTTCATGGATGCAACGACTTTATCCCCCACCACAAAACAGCGAATATCGGCGCCGCCCGCTTCCTTGATAAATTCCTGCACCAGGATATTGGCTTTCATGCCCATGAAGGCTTCAATAACACTTTCCGCGGCTTTTTCAGTTTCGGCCAGTACCACACCAATACCTTGTGTCCCCTCCAGCAACTTAATCACCAAAGGCGCGCCACCGACCATTTTTATTAAGTCGTCTACATCATCCGGACGATGCGCAAAGCCTGTCACTGGCAAACCAATGCCTTTTCTGGATAATAATTGAAGCGCGCGCAATTTATCTCGTGAGCGGCTGATAGCCACTGACTCATTAAGCGGATAAACATTCATCATTTCAAATTGACGAAGCACCGCTGTGCCATAAAAAGTGACGGATGCACCAATTCGTGGAATGACAGCATCATAACCTGTCAGAATTTCCCCTTTGTAATGCACTTCAGGTTTTAGCGAGGTAATGTTCATGTAGCATCGAAGTACGTCCAATACATGTACTTCATGACCTCGCGCCTCTGCTGCCTCAACCAGTCTACGCGTTGAATATAACTTGGGGTTACGAGAAAGAACGGCGATTTTCATCAGCTTTCTCCATCAAAAAATTCTTTAACAGGCTGTTCATCATGCTCCTGAACACTTTGGCCAGTCATAAATGACATGGCAGGATTGACAATAAGATTGCCGGCGGTCATAGCGGTTCGACCCAACAGCATTCTAAACAGCATATTATCGCGGTTTGTCAGAGTGACTTCTATAGGCCATTGTTGATTGCCCAGAGATACCTCAGTCTGAATCACATAACGTTTTTCAGTATGCCCTCCAGAATCCGTCACATTGCGCTGATCAATGACTATCGCTTCACACCATTTAATAGTGTCAGTATCACCTTGATTAGGATGAACGCCAAATCGCACCCACAGTTGCTGCTCTTGCTCAAATTCTTCTACTGAGAAGGCGTGGATGGCAGAAGTTCTGGCCCCCGTGTCCACTTTCGCTTTAATTCGATTCAAACCAAGTTGAGGTAAACTAAGCCACTCTCGCCAACCTACAATGATAGGGTCGTTGGCGATAGGTTCGTTTTTATCTTCTGTCATCAGATATCAGCCATTTGTTTTGCGAGGATTAATGATAGCACTGGGCAGAATGCGTCAACGACTCTGATAAAGCAGACGGTTCATTGTGGTAATAGCGCTGACCTTGATCTCTTTAGGGCAAACACGCTCACATTCTCGATAGTTACTACAACTACCAAAACCTTCTTCTTCCATTGCCTGCAATAATTTTGCGGGACGTTGTTTGTCCATTTGTCCTTGAGGCAAAACCGACAAATGTGCAATTTTTGCTGCTACAAATAATGTAGCTGAGGCATTTGGACAGACTGCGACACAAGCACCACAGCCAATGCAGGTAGCTGCATCAAATGCCTCATCGGCAACGTGCTTCTCTATCGGTAAAGTATTCGCTTCACAGGCCGAACCTGTCCGGATGGGAATATAACCGCCAGCTTGAATAATACGATCAAAGGCACTTCTATCGACGATGAGATCTTTGATAATGGGAAAAGCAGTGGCTCGCCAGGGCTCAATCCACAGTTCTTTTTCATCTTTGTAATCCCGCATGTATTGCTGACAGGTTGTTGTTGCCTGTTGTTTACCATGCGGTGTGCCATTGATAACAAGATTGCAGGATCCACAAATCCCTTCCCTGCAATCAAAGTCGAATGCCACCGGATCTTCACCTTGTAGTGTCAGCTTATCATTTAGTGCATCCATCATTTCCAGAAACGAGGAATCTTCACTCGCCTCAATTTCATACGCTTTGAAATCACCCTTTTTATCGGGTCCGGATTGTCGCCAGATATTCAGTTTAAAAATCATTGGTAATTTCTTATGCTGGGTCGAACAAAATCAAAATGCAGATATTCACGATAAAGCGTTGGGTGACTGACATCACCACTGTACTGCCAGGCGGCCACATAGGAATAGTCCATATCATTTCGTTTGGCCTCACCTTCCTCTGTCAGATGCTCTTCACGCGCGTGGCAGCCACAGGATTCTTCCCTGTCCAGTGCATCAATACACATCAATTCCGTCAACTCAAAAAAGTCGGCCACACGGCCTGCACGCTCCAAGGTTTGGTTTAACCCCTCTTCCGAGCCTGATATTTTGACTTTTTGCCAGAATTGCTGACGCAGAGCTTGTATGGCTCTAATCGCTTGTTCCAGTGAAGACTTGGTTCGCGCCATGCCACAGGCATGCCAGAGAATCTGACCAAGTTGTCGATGAAATTCATCAGGCGTGATTGATGGTTCCGGCGCATTCATCAAACGGTTGATACGAGTTTTGGCTGACGCCATCGCTTCATCTATCTGACTGGAATACTGCTCTGCCTTGATGGGTTTCTGTTTCGCTAAAAAATCCGCTACCGTGGTCGGCAAAATAAAATAACCATCCGCCAACCCCTGCATCAGTGCGCTTGCGCCCAACCTGTTCGCACCGTGATCTGAGAAATTCGCTTCGCCACCGGCAAACAAGCCATTAACCGTTGTCATTAAGTTATAGTCCACCCACAATCCGCCCATTGTGTAGTGCACGGCGGGATAGATACGCATCGGGGTTTCATAGGGATTTTCAGCGGTTATACGCTGATACATTTCAAACAGATTGCCGTATTTTTCTTCAACTGCGGCTAGTCCCTGTTTCTTGATTGCCTGAGCAAAATCAAGATAGACACCCAGTTTTTTCCCTTCAATTTCAAAGCCGACGCCACGACCTTCATCGCAGATTAACTTCACTGCACGAGAGGCAATGTCCCGTGGTACCAAATTACCAAACGACGGATACATTCGTTCAAGAAAGTAATCACGGTCCTCTTCAGGAATATCTTCTGGCCGTTTATCACAGTCCGCTTTGTTTTTTGGTGCCCACACACGACCATCATTGCGTAGCGATTCACTCATCAATGTCAGTTTGGACTGTAACTCACCATGTTGTGGAATACAGGTGGGATGAATCTGAGTAAAACAAGGATTAGCGAACAAAGCGCCTTTTTTATGGGCTCGCCAAATCGCCGATGTGTTACAACCTTTGGCATTAGTGGATAAATAAAAAGCATTACTATAGCCACCGGTACAGAGCACCACACAATCAGCAATATGACTTTCCAATTCACCTGTCACCAAATCACGGGTCACGATACCAATCGCTCTGTCACCATCCATAATGAGCTCCTGCATTTCGCAGCGTGAACGGTGAGTAATCGTTCCTTCTGCAATCTGTCTACTCATCGCCTGATAAGCACCGAGTAAGAGCTGCTGACCCGTTTGTCCTCTGGCATAGAATGTTCGCGAGACCTGAGCGCCACCAAAGGAACGATTGGCTAAATAACCCGAATATTCACGTGCAAACGGTACGCCTTGAGCCACGGCTTGATCAATGATCGCCGTGCTCAATTCGGCTAGACGAAAAACGTTGGATTCTCTGGCTCTGAAGTCGCCGCCTTTAATGGTGTCGTAGAACAGACGCCAGACACTGTCGCCATCATTCTGATAATTTTTGGCCGCATTAATACCACCCTGAGCAGCAATACTATGAGCACGACGCGGGCTATCCTGAAAACAAAAGGTTTTTACATTAAAACCCATTTCGCCTAATGAGGCAGAAGCAGAAGCCCCTGCCAATCCCGTTCCAACCACGATGACTGTATATTTTTTTCGGTTGGCCGGACTAACAACGCGAGAGTTATATTTATGTTGCTTCCATCTGTCCTGTAATGGCCCTTTGGGTGCATGACTATCTAATTCGAACTCATTCATCACACTAACCACACATAAACAGGAATAGAAACAAACCCCAGTGCCAACACAGCCACTGCCGAATGAATAGCTATATGGTGCATTTTGGATGAAATCCCTAAGGTTTGAAGAACATTAATCAATGAATGCTGTAAATGCATCGTTAATATAAACACGCCCATCAGATAAAACAGTGTGATGAATGGAGAGCTGAACCAGTCGAGCAAAGACGCTCTGACATCAAATGGATTCACATACAAAGACTGCAGAATGTGAACGATAATAAATAGGAATAATAGGATAATGCTCAAGGTCACCAAGGAAGCGTGTATATGAAACTTATCGTGTTTTTTATAAGCAACTTGCCTGGCATGACTGTTTTTTCGGCGTATATTGACTGCTGCCCGAACATGAACCCACAAACAAATCAGTACGATGGCTAACACTGGCCAACGTATCCAGGCTGAATTATAAATCTGATAAAACTGGTTAAATCTATCACCAAAAAAGAAACTGAGATTGGACAACATATGAAACAGGAGATAAACGCTTAAAACGGTTCCTGCAATGGTCATGGTGCGTTTTTGTATCTGTAATAACGTCATGCTTAGCTTTCCATATCCAGTCTGGCATCCTTGCTGTCAGGTCGCGGTTTCAGGTTTTCTTTTTCAATGGTACGGATACAGCTATTCCAACGTAGTGTAGCCTCATCATTATGTTCGGGACGTATTTTTTCCGCCTTCTGATAAAACTGTAGCGCTTCGATAAAATAATCATAAGCAAACACTCTAGCCATACTTTGAGTCAGCATAAACCTGGCGCGGCGCTCATGAAGCAGCCCCGTGTAATAAAACTGTTGATAGCGACTTTGTAACTTTTCAATGGCTTCTTCAATCGACTTTACTTGCGTCTTTTTACCGGCATGATGCAGCTGGTCACTTAAGGCCAGTATGTAGAGCACGATGGCTTTTTGGTTATCAGGCTCGATATGCAAAATATCCAGACAAATACTTTCGGCAATCTCAGGCTCGGCTAGCGAACGATATTGGCGTGCTTTTTCCAGTGCCAGCTCAACCGAATCAGCATGAATATTATGTAGATGAAGATCCATTAATTACCCCGAAATGGCAGACGTAACACAAGCAGTGTTAACTCCAATCTAATGCAAACACTGAAGCATTTCAATATTACGATGAAACAGCGAGAGAAAGCCGATGTTTACATGGTGTAAACACCCTAATTCTGGTATCTTTTATGGCTTTTATCACAGTTAATTTCGGTTCACTCATGCAAAGAAAAATTCTGGTCACCAGCGCTCTTCCCTACGCCAATGGTTCAATTCATCTGGGCCACATGGTGGAATACATCCAAACTGACGTCTGGGTTCGTTTCCAGAAAATGCGTGGCAATCAATGTTATTACGTCTGCGCAGATGATGCGCATGGCACACCGATTATGCTGCGTGCTCAAAATGAAGGCATCACACCTGAACAACTCATCAGCGATGTGAGCAAAGAGCACCAAGCCGACTTTGCTGAGTTCAATATCGGTTTTGATAACTTTCATAGTACTCACAGTGATGAAAACCGGGCATTAGCCAGCCAGATCTACCTTGCTAACCGTGATGCCGGTCATATAGAAGCCAGAACTATCAGCCAGGCCTACGATCCTGAAAAAGAAATGTTTCTGCCGGATCGTTTCATTCGCGGTGAATGCCCGAAATGTGGCGCAGCGGATCAATATGGCGATAACTGCGAAGTATGCGGTGCTACTTATGAACCCACTGAACTCAAAAACCCTGTATCAGCGGTTTCTGGTGCTACGCCCATTACCAAAGAATCAGAGCATTATTTTTTCAAGCTCGGTAACTTTGAAAAAACATTAAAAGAATGGACTAATAGCGACCATCTACAGCCTGAAGTCACACATAAACTCAGCGAATGGTTTGATAGTGGTTTGCAAGACTGGGACATTTCACGTGATGCCCCCTACTTCGGTTTTGAAATTCCAGATACGGATAATAAATTCTTTTACGTATGGATGGATGCACCGATTGGTTATTTAGCCAGTTTCAAAAACTTCTGTGATCGTACAGGTGTGGATTTTGATGAGTTTATGAAGCCCGGCAACAACACTGAGATGGTGCACTTCATTGGTAAAGATATTATCTATTTCCACGCCCTATTCTGGCCTGCCATGTTAGAAGGCGCGGGTTTCCGTCAGCCGGATAATATCTATGCGCATGGGTTCCTGACTGTCGATGGCAAAAAAATGTCGAAATCTCGGGGTACCTTCATTAAAGCACGTACCTATTTGAATCATCTGGATCCAGAATATTTACGTTATTATTTTGCAGCCAAACTTGGCAGTGGTATCGATGATATTGACTTAAGCCTGGAGGACTTCCAAACCCGAATTAATGCTGACTTGGTCGGTAAAGTCGTTAATATTGCCAGCCGCTGTGCCGGTTACCTGAGCAAAAAATGTGATGGTCAGTTAAGTGACACATTAGCTGATTCGGCCTTGTTTGATAACTTTGTTAATCAAGCCGAGGCGGTAGCTGAACGCTATGAAAAGCGTGAGTTTGGCCAGGCCATGCGTGAAATTATGGCTTTAGCTGATCGGGCTAACCAATACATCGACGAAATGAAACCTTGGGCTTTGGCAAAAGAAGAAGGCAAAGAACAAGAAGTCCAGGCTATTTACAGCATGGGTGTTAATTTATTCCGTGTATTGATCGCTTATTTAAAACCAGTATTGCCAAAAACAGCTGAACAAGCTGAAGCCTTCCTCAATATCGAAGCATTGAATTGGGCTGATATCGCTTCACCACTTTTAGGTCATGCCATTAATAAATTTACACCACTGATGACACGTATCGAAAAAGAAAAAATCGATGCCATCATTGATGAATCGAAAGAAAATATGACAGAAACAAAACCAGCAGAGAAACAAACAGCAGGCAATACGAATATTGACCCCATAGCCGATGAAATCCAGTTTGATGACTTCGCTAAGATTGATTTACGCATTGCCAGAATCGTCAATGCTGAACATGTAGAAGGGGCAGATAAACTACTTAAACTGACCTTGGATATTGGCTTAGGTGAGCGTCAGGTGTTTGCAGGCATTAAATCAGCCTATTCTCCAGAAGACCTTATCGGTAAATTAACCGTGATGGTCGCCAATCTAGCACCACGTAAAATGCGTTTTGGTTTATCAGAAGGGATGGTCTTGGCTGCTGGACCAGGGGGAAAGATTTGTTTATCTTGAATCCTGATGATGGTGCTCAACCGGGAATGAAAGTGAAATAACTTCATTTAGTACAGACGAAAAAAAGCCCGGCATTGCAGGGCTTTTTTTCAGATAGTTGATACAGTTTATGGGCAAAGGATTGGATCACTTGTTTGACAAGTTCCACCAATTGTCCATTCCACACCATTAGCATCAGGAGTCAGTATATATGTAGGGTTGTTAGGTGTAGTGTTTGTAAAACCTTGTGGTGTTACTGTAATAGCACCGTTAGTTACATCAACAGATGCAACAAAGTCAGTAGTTCGACTGACAGGAACACCATTACTTCCGTCGTTACAACCAGCAGTTCCACCGCGTGTTTGTACACATACAGCAACGGCTGTTTTATATCCATTCGCTACTGAGACTACTTCAGAATACTGTGCTCTTTGTGTATAGTCTTGATAAGCGGGCAATGCAATCGCGGCTAATATACCAATGATTGCTACTACAATCATCAGCTCGATTAAAGTAAAACCTTGTTGGACTTTTTTCATTTTTTATCTCCATATTTCTGATTTAAGCACTTAGCTTCATCAAGACTAATACAGTTATTGTGCCATGTATAAATACCCAATACTTTCAAACGCTTACCAATATAGAAGCAACACCAGATATTTCACGCATGGTACATAATGTCAATAAGTGACAATCTGTGTCACCTATCTGAGCATGTTGCTAAATATTTATTCAAACCGCCATTCCATGGATACACTTTTAATGCTTTTTCAGCGACAGTACAGCTTTGTTTTTTTCGGCTAGAGCCTCATAACCGTTGATCACATCTTCAAATAACTTTAAGTTTGGAGTCGTATCCAGTTGTTGCTGCAACTGTTCAATCATTTGGCTAATTTTCTGTTTATCGCCATTTTTAATCGCGTGGTAAAGCACGCTACGGTTCGCCATCGCTCTGGCATCAGCTTGAAAATAAGGATTTATCAATGCCTGCTGAAGTGGCTTATCAGTTGAGCGACCATAGACATAATCAGTGATATCTTTTTGTGCCGAGGCTGTTTGTAATAAAAATATTAATGAAGTAAGGCCAAATACAAATGTAATACCCCGAATAGAAAGCTTTGCCATCTGACTAAGTTGATTACTTTTATCAGTAGATATGGCTTTTAGTGCAACAAAAATAAGAAATAACCACACGAACCAGTGTAATGATGAAATATAAAATGGCAGTTCAAGCATGTTATGCATAGATATAGGTAACAACAATGAAAAATAGGCGAAACTTGTTAACCCATAAAACCTTGCTACAGACGATAGTGTTGAAACTAACGCTATCAGAATACCAATAACGGCTATCACACCACCCTCAATCGCCCACATCAAAATTTCATTGTGTGGGTGGCCAAGCGTGTATGGCATATGCTCAACATTTGGATACTTTGGATACAACTCAGCTGAATGATTTAACCACTCACTTTTATAACTCCCGATACCATGCCCAAAAACAGGTGATGATTGAATGGAATCCAGAGCAGCACCATAGATAACCACCCTAGCTTCTGAGTTGTTTGCCTTAACTAAGCCATATGTCTTATCAACAGTTTTATTCAAGCCAGACGGACCAGAAAACAATACATATGATGTTACTGAGCCCACTGACAACAAGACAATCACGCCAAGGAGTTTTGTTTTATTTTTCCTTAGTGTTTTTGCCAATCCTATAGTGAGGAAAATCACCCCCAATGCTAAAGAAAGTAACCCAATTCTAGAGCCCGATGATACTAAGACATAGGTACTCAATGTCATAGATACATAGAGAAGTGCTTGGATTGTTTTTTTTGTATTTTCTAGTGATGTAAACAGTA
Organism: Methylophaga marina; assembly: GCF_030296755.1. NCBI lineage: Bacteria > Pseudomonadati > Pseudomonadota > Gammaproteobacteria > Thiotrichales > Piscirickettsiaceae > Methylophaga > Methylophaga marina. The sequence continues at coordinate 2,732,899 of NZ_AP027741.1, read as the reverse complement.
GATAAATAGCAATTAATACTGTTGTAGCTAGATAGCTAGCTGTCACATTCACCTGTTGGAAAATCGTCGTAGGCAATAGAGTTTTGGTGCTTGTTATCAAGTTTTCGTCACTAGCTTGCAAGGGGTGTATTTGAACTATTCCATACAGAGAAATGAGCAAACCCGATAGAACGATAAAAAACAACCCCCGCTCAACAGACAAGCTTTTGAACTGAAACAAACCAAATAGAAAAATAACACCAGCAAGGATGTATAAAACTCTAAACAACCATGTCACAGGCTCAACCACACCTGCTATGACAGCCGATAATAAAATGCCGGCTGGCAGCATCAACAGGTAAAGATAATTTTTGGGTAAGGTGATGGTGTCACTACTGGAAACATGCCAGAGCATAAACCCAATAACCAACGTTGCAGCCAACCAGACCGTAATATTAAAAGGTAAGTCAAACCCGGTACCGCCTATACTCGACGTAATATAGAAAGGCGAAACAACAAAAAGTAAAAACAGAAGACCTTCAAGGATTCTGCTAGGTGATAGTAGTTGTTTTTGCATTGCGCAATATCCTTTTGGCTTTATTTATTCAATTCACATTGGCTTCAAATCAAACGCAATACAAATACGTTCTTCATCTGAGCTGAATGGAATGGTGCGATGGAAACAGGATGAGGGAAACATCACCAGGTCGCCGACTTCCGGGGCAATGGTTTTGGTGGGGAAATTGTCGTGTTTTTTGGGGTAGTCGTCGCCATGCGTGCTTAGCTCAATACTACCTTCATGTTCGTGCTGTTTATTTTTTGGTAATGACAAATACAGCGAACCGCTGACCCAGCCTTCTTCGTGAATATGAGAAGTGAGATGACCACCACTTTTCATTTTCACATACCAGGAGCTGGCGAACTCGGTAGTTTTAGGAAACCCTTTCACAAACTGGCAGTTTTCACCTGCAAATGTTTGACGATACCGTTCCACTGCTTGAGCGACATATTCAGCCAATTGTCGGAAGGAAGCTTCAGGGCGTTTAAATAAATTCCCAGAAGACTGCACACCGTTATAGAGTCTTCCCTGCGACTTTTCATCCACATCACAAGTATCAATATCATTCAGGAGTTGATTCAGAAATTCACTATTGTTTTTCAACTCCGGGATTTCGGTATGAAAGACAAAATCCAATGGGTTTTTACAGAAGTTGTAATCGTTCTCGGTGCCGAAGTTTTCAGCATAATGACCAGCCAGTGTGGCTAAAAATGGCGAGTTATCTTTACTGCGTTTTAATGCATCAAGCCCGTTTTTAAACTCCTCAAATTGCCCTGTTTTATACAGACAATATAAGGATCGCTCCTGCCAGTCAGCATATTGTGAGCGCTGAAAATGCTCCAAGGCACCCTGCAAATCACCACTATCATAAAGGTAAACCGCCAAACTATAGTTTGCCATCGGTAAATCAGGATTGAGTTCTAAGGCCCGTTTATAGGCAGCAACGGATTCTTCATAGCGGCCTTGATCACGTAAAACTTCACCCACACTACGATGCACATCAGCATAATTCGGGTTAAGTTCTAATGCTTTGTTATACGCAGTAATGGCTTCACCTAATTTGCCTTGGTTTTTGTAGGCTGTGCCTAGGTTGAAATAAATCTGAGCATCCGAATGAATAGTCAATGCCCGCTTGTATGAGTCGATAGCTTCTACCAACATGCCCTGCTCTTGTAAAACAACCCCCAAGTTCACTATGGCTTCATAAAAGCCAGGTTCCAGATCGATCGCTTTTTGATAATTCTGGCTTGCTTGGGGATATTGTTTTAAGGCTTGATGAGCTATGCCCATATTATAATAAGCGTCGACCAAACCAGGCTTGATACTAACGGCTTTTTTATAACTTTGAATGGCTTCTTCATGACGATTCATATTGGTCAGCAGCGCTGCCACATTAAAATGCATCTCAGCAATACTTGGATCAATTTTTATCGCTTTGCGAAAAGCGTCGACAGCCTCTTTGGTTTTATTTTGTCCCGCAAGCGCATTGCCATAGAGGTTATGTAAAACAAACGCATTGGGAAACTGCTTTAACAATTTCTTCGACATGGATTCTGCTATAGCTAACTGACCAGCGTTTAATGCATTCACAATGGGTTGAATTTCTGCTTGAGAGACTGGTCTTAAAGGGGCGTTTTTTTTCATGTTGAGCTCAGGGTCTTGAATTCAGCGGTTAGAGATATCATTTAAAGCAGTTGAATGTAGCGTAGGGAATTTCTTCCCGCAACACTTGATTAAGCATCAAATCACACAGTCATTGACTCATTTACTTTAAGGTTAAAGAAATCAGATGGATACAGTAACACAAGCTTTACTCGGTAGCGCCGTAGGATATATGGTCGCGGGCAAAAAAGCCCCACGAAAAGCGGTGTTATGGGGAGCAGCAATAGCTGTATTACCTGATTTAGATATTTTCATTCCTCATGAAAACGATTTAGCGTCCATGACTTTACATCGTAGCTGGACACATTCCTGGTTTGTACAGACAGCTGTTGCCCCTTTACTAGCCATGTTATTCCATCGTTTCGACCGTAATAAAACGTTTAGCTACCTTACATGGTTTCTCCTTACCTGGTTAGCTTTGACAACTCATTCCGCTCTTGATGGCCTCACCGTCTATGGCACACAGTTATTCTGGCCGCTCATGCCAAGCCCGGTCTCTGGCGGCAGCGTGTTTATTATCGACCCCGCTTACTCTATCCCCCTATTGATAGGTATTTTGACGGTGTTACTTTCTCCTGATAAAACATTTAGTCAAAAACTGATGCATTATGCTTTTGGCTTTAGTTGCTTATATCTGACGTGGGGAATATTTGCTCAGCAGTGGGTGGAACACGAAGCTGAAACGGCTTTCAAAGAACAAGGTATCGAGATTGACCACATGCAAGTTTCAGCAACGGCCTTTAACACGCTTTTGTGGCGAGTTATTGCTGTCAATGATGCTCATTACTACGAAGGGTTCCACTCTTTATTAGAAGGGAATCAGCCCATCATTTTGAAGACATACCCACGTGGTGCCGAACTCATCGATAAGGTAGATCATTATCCAAGCTATAAACGCATCAACTGGTTCACCCGTGGTTTATTCAAACTTGAGTTGCAAGGTAATCAAGTGATTGCTTCAGATTTACGTATGGGTATGGAGCCGAGTTATTTTTTCCGCTTTCAAATTGCCGAAAAACAACAGCAACGGTTTATGCCCGTTACGCCAAACCGGTTTCCAAGCCAGAGTTATCGACGGGATGGCGTGCGTTGGGTGTGGCAACGTATCTGGAATCCGGCTGTAGAATTCAATCCACAGCTGAATTAGATAAACGTCTATTAACAATACTTTTAACAGGTTTTCTGTATCGGCTAATTTTGATGTAATGGTGTCATGACACAGACAACTGAAACCAACTTTACTAATGGTCTGCTGAACTGGCAGTTTGATAATCAATTTGTTCAGCGTTTACCCGCCGATCCAGAAACAAAAAATTTCCGGCGACAAGTGTTGGGAGCTTGTTATTCATACGTCACACCAAGGACAGCCACATCCCCTACGCTGCTGGCTTATTCAACTGAGATGGCTCAGGAACTTGGCTTGAGTTATGAGGATTGTCAAAGTGGGTTATTTACAAACGTCTTTGTAGGCAATCAGAAACTCAGAGGCATGCAGCCTCATGCCCAATGTTATGGTGGTCACCAATTTGGCAATTGGGCTGGTCAACTGGGTGATGGTCGAGCGATCAATCTTGGTGAAATCATCGGTGAGTCGGGTCAACGTTGGAGCATACAACTTAAAGGCTCTGGTGAAACCCCTTACTCACGCTCTGCTGATGGTCTTGCTGTGTTACGTTCTTCGGTGCGAGAATTTTTATGTAGTGAAGCCATGTACCATCTTGGCGTGCCGACCACTCGTGCATTAAGCCTGATAACGACTGGTGACGAAGTCATTCGGGATATGTTTTACGATGGACGGCCACAAAGCGAACCCGGTGCTGTGGTGTGTCGGGTTGCCCCATCGTTTCTACGTCTCGGCAGTTACGAAATCTTCAGTGCCCAAAGCGATATTAAAACCTTAAAAACACTGGTTGATTACACCATCGAGTCTTTTTTCCCCCACTTAGGTGCACCAGGTAAGCAAACCTATTTAGACTGGTTCCAAGAAGTGTGTGAACGCACAGCCGATATGGTGGTGGACTGGATGCGAGTCGGTTTTGTGCATGGTGTTTTTAATACTGATAACACGTCTGTTCTTGGTCTCACCATTGACTATGGCCCTTATGGTTGGATTGATGACTACGATCCTAACTGGACCCCAAATACCACTGATGCTACCGGCAAACGTTATCGCTTTGGTGCTCAGCCACAAATTGCTCAGTGGAACCTATTACAAATGGCCAACGCTATCTATCCTTTAATAGAGGATGCTGAAGCCTTGAGAAACATTCTGAACGACTATGTCACGCTCTACACGGATAAATGGCAACAAATGCGGGCAGATAAATTAGGCTTAGCTGCGTTTAACGCAGCTGATGAAGAGTTACATCAAGAACTGAATCGTATCATGCAGCTCACCGAAACCGATATGACCCTATTCTATAGGCATTTAGCTGATGTCCGCATCGAAGATAAAGACAAAACCGATGATGAGATTCTTTCGCCTATCATGGTGGCTTTTTACTCACCGGATGCATTGACTCAAGCAGACAAAGAAGATATCGCACAATGGCTAAGAACCTATCTTGGTCGTGTTGAGGAAGACGGTATCAGCGATGACAAGCGACAGAGCAAAATGAATGCGATCAACCCGAAATATGTGTTGCGTAATTATTTGTCACAGCTGGCCATTGATAAGGCTGAGCAAGGTGATCCCAGTCTCATAAACGAACTATTAGATGTGATGCGCCATCCCTATGATGAGCAACCTCAATATGAACAATACGCTGCTAAACGCCCTGACTGGGCCAGGAACAAACCCGGCTGTTCAATGCTCTCATGTAGTTCATAGTCAATTAATAAGGAAATGACAGTGAAACTCGCCAAGACACTCTCCGCGTTTGCCCTTGTTTTCAGTAGCCAGTTTATTGCTGCAGATATCACTCGGGATAAAGACCTGACCATCGAAAAGTTAACAACAGATATTTCTCTTGGTTGGGGAATGGATTATCTGAATAACAAAACCCTACTTATTACCAGTCGCGAGGGTCAGTTATTTCAATACGATTTTGACACACACCAAACAACGGAAATCCAAGGCTTACCTGAGGATATTTTGGTAGAGGGTCAAGGCGGTCTGTTTGATGTTAAACACGCGCCAGACTTTGATAAAACAGGCTGGATTTATTTCAGTTATGCCAAAGATGTCGATGGCAAAGGCGCTACTACCCTCGCCAGAGCTAAACTGGATAACAATAAACTCATCGACTGGCAAGAATTGCTGGTGACTCAATCTCGTACAGGCAACGACGTCCATTATGGTGGTCGTATTACTTTTGATGGTCAAGGTCATATTTTCCTGTCTGTGGGTGATCGTGGTGAGCGTCCAAACGGGCAAAATTTAATGACTCATGCCGGCAGCATTTTACGATTGAATATGGATGGCACTGCAGCATCTGATAATCCATTTGTCGGTCAAGACAAGGCTCTGCCTGAAATTTGGAGCTATGGCCACCGCAATCCTCAAGGTTTATTTTATAACCAACAAACTCAACAACTGTGGGAAATTGAACATGGACCACGCGGTGGTGATGAGATCAATTTAATCGAAGCCGGTAAAAACTACGGATGGCCAGAAATTTCTTACGGCAAAGAATACTGGGCGCCACTTTCCGTCGGCCATGGCACACATCAGGATGGTATGGAACAACCAGTGAAAACCTATATTCCATCTATCGCCCCCAGCAGCCTTATTCAATATCAGAGTACCTTGTTTCCTGAATGGCAAGGTAAACTCATTTCAGGCGCACTCAGCTTACAACATTTAAATATTGTCAGCCTTAATGAGAACAATCAAGTTGTTGACGAACAGCGTTTATTAGACACGCTCTCCAGCAGAATTCGCAACGTCATTGAAGCACCCGATGGCGCTTTAATCATCAGCACTGATGCTGGTGCTGTATATCGAATTTCACCTGCAACATCCACAAAACACTAGAACGCATGAAAACATTTCCTGTTTGACAGTCATCGCGCCTTATTAAATAATGATAATAATTCACATTTACATTAAGGCCGATTTTGAGCAATCTCACCTATCAACAAGATAAGGATGTCACCGCTTTATACACAGAACATAAAAGCTGGTTACATCGTTGGTTAAAAAACAAGCTGCAATGTGATGATCTAGCTCTTGATTTAGTGCAATCCACTTTTGTCAGATTGATTCTCAAACCTGAGAAAATAACAGATTTGAAACAACCTCGTGCATATTTAACTACCATCGCACATGGTCTGCTGAATGATTACTGGCGCCGAAAACGGGTCGAACAAACTTATCTTGAAGCACTGGCTTTATATCCGGAAGAGTTCAGTCCGTCAGAAGAACATCGGGCCATTACAATAGATACATTACTGGAATTAATCGCCTTACTGGATAGTATGAAAAAGCCAGTCCGCGATACTTTTATTTTGTCTCAGTTAGAAGGTTGCACTTACCGACAAATCGCTGAAAAACTGGCCGTGTCTGAACGAACAATCAAAACCTATATGGCAGAGGCCATGTTCCAGTGCTTACGCCTTAAAAACGCCAAACCGTAAAATGCGCCCAGAAAGTCAGCTCTTGCTTGAAGATAAGGTATTACAGCAAGCCTCTCAGTGGTTTGCGATTTTACAGGGTGAAAATGTCAGTGCCGAAGAACAACAAAACTGGCGTGATTGGTTATCCCTCGATCCTGCCCATCAACTTGCTTGGGAACAGATAGAAGCGATTCAGACCGGTTTTAATCAGGCAGCAAACTCATCCACATCTCATTACGTTCTAAGGCGGACAACTGCCAAGTCAGGAACCTCTAGAACAACGTCTATTTTTAGTATCGCTATTCTGGTCATCGTCTCATTGATCACGCTGTCTGTTTTTACACTTTATCCTGTAACAAGCGATAAAACACAGTACGCAACAGCCATTGGGGAAACACGTCAGATTACACTTGCCGATGGCACTCAACTTTGGCTTAACACCAATAGTAAAGTGGAAACACAGTTCAGTGTTGATTTACGTCAAATCAATTTGCTGCAAGGTGAGGTATTCATTAGTAGTGGCCCCGATACGGCCTACCAACACCGTCCCCTGCTGGTTGATACAGAAGATGGCCGGCTCACTGCATTAGGAACACGCTTTAACGTGCAATATGACAATCAGAAAACCACGTTGAGTGTCTTCGACGGTGCAGTGAAAACAGAGCCCAACCATCAAACGACATCGACCATTACGCCCGCAGGCAAACAAACCCTATTTAATCAACAAACCATACTCAAAGATACATTACCTGTGGATCCAATCAAGGAAGCTTGGACCAAAGGCATTTTACTCGCCAATGACATACCTTTATGTGAGTTTATTGCTGAGATAAATCGTTATCAAGAGCCGGTGATAATCTGTCCAGACGAACTCAATAGCTTTCGACTCATGGGCAGTTATCCCATCAACAATATACCTAGAGTATTAACAGCGGTTGAAACGTCTCTGCCCGTTCATATCTGGCAGGTCAACAAAAAAGTATGGCGTATCGATAAAAGACATTAACTTTTTTACGATTTACTTCCCTTTTCCTTCTGCTATCCGGCATAGCTAGTAAAGACACTAAAGCAGATGAGGAAAAAATGAGAAATCAACAAAGCACAAAAGCACTATTGAACAAACGACGTAAAACTCGCCAACTATTATTAAGTTCAATTGTGCTGAGTAGTAGTTTGCTCTATCAGCCCCTTACCGTTTATGCCAACAATATTGAACAGCATTATGAAATTCAACAAGGAAATTTAGCCACTGTATTAACCCAGTTTGCCAGCCGTTCAGGTATTTTACTCTCAGCAGATGCCACCCTGACGACTGGAAAATATAGCTCAGGCTTATCTGGTGATTTCAATACTGAACAAGGCTTAGAAATAATTCTGGCCGGTACGGGATTAAGGTATATCAAATCTGCCGATAATAGCTATTATTTACAAAAAATCCCGTCGCCAAAGCAACAACAAAATGTCACGCTAGATAATCATTCTCAATCAGTGGAGTTAGATGCCTTAATGGTCATGGGCACACCACAATTTCGTTATGACAGTCGTGAAGTAAAAACAGGAGTTCGCACAGCTAAAGATATCACCGAAGTGGCCCGCAGTGTCGATATTATTCCAGAACAATTACTTTTGGATTCACAAGCACGTGAAATGGAAGATGTCTATAAGCTGGCACCTAATGTGGTCAACTCCGATGGTTATGGTGGCACACGAGAAGACTATCTGATTAGAGGATTCAGACGGCCTGCTGATATTTATCGTAATGGCGTTCGCCTCAAAACAAACAGACGTATTGATCCGGCAACTGTGGACAATATTCAAATTATCAAAGGCCCCGTGGCAGATATAGGACAAATGATGCCCGGTGGTCTTGTTAACATTATCACTAAAAAACCCCAGTTAGAGAATGAACATCATCTTTCTACCAGCTTTGATGAGCATGGTCAGCGCCGTGCAGTGTTTGACTCTACAGGGGCAATCGCTGATAGCGATAATCTGGCATACCGCGTCACCGGTTCATGGGAAGACAGTGAGACTTTTCGCGACAACTCAGATATCGACAGACGCTTTTTATCCACCTCGCTTTCTTGGTTTGGTGATCAAGGCGAATATATCAATGTAAATTATGAATACAGCAAAGAAAAACGATCATTTGACCGTGGTGTTATTACGGTTCCGCTGGCCAATGGCAAACGAACCATTGCGGATGTTTCAAGTGATACAAGCTATGATGCCGGCTTCAGCTTTAATGAAGTGGAATCCAACCTCATAGAAATTGATACCGTTTTTCCTATCAAACAAAGCGGCTGGAATATTGAGTCTAAACTGTTTTACAACAGTGAAAAAGCGGACGATACTCATGTTGAAGTAGGGGGTGTAGCAAGCGATGGAACAATAACACGAGGGGTTCAAGGCAACATAGACCGTGAGTTAAATACTTTCTTCGCTCGTTTACAGGCCCGGGGAGAATTTGATTTATTCCTGCCAATGAAGCTTGTAACGGGTGTTGAATATCACAAGCAAGACGAAGAATGGATCAACTTTGCCGGTAGCGATCAAACTGGTGGTACCGTCACCAATCCAAACAGTTATGGCTTAATCAATGATATTACGACAGCAAGTCGAGATGATCGTGATGTCAATATGAAGTCATATGGCCCCTTTGCTCAACTTGATATGAAACCATCTGATGACATCACCATCACCCTAGGCTTACGCGAAGAATTTTATTCTGCAGACTTTGAACGTCGCATACTCAGTTCCGGTGCCGTCATCACAGCAGATACTCCACGTGATAGCAAATTTACCAAAAGTGCCGGAATTGTCTGGAATGTTATTCCAGAAGTCTCTTTAATATACCTCTTATGCTGATACGTTCATGGCGCAAAATATTTATACCGGTCAGCAGCAACAAACTGAGTTGTCACCACAGCAAGGCCGACAATATGAAGCCGGTGTGAAATGGTCAACGTTTGATGACAGACTACTGCTGACGATGGCATATTTTGATATAAAACAAGACAATGTCTATGAAAGTGTCAATGGTGAAGCCGAATTAACCGGAGGCATTGAGACCAATGGTGTCGAATTCAGCCTTGCTGGTAGCCCCGTCCGTGGCTGGAATATCCGGGCATCACTTGGCTTACTGGATGCTGAGATTGTCAGTGAAGACACTGACACCAATGGTAACCGTCCTAGAAATGTACCAGAGCATACCGCCAATCTATGGACGAGTTATGAATTCCAGGGAGCCGATCATCCTCTGAGTGGTTTTGGTATGGGGGGTGGTATTACTCATGTGGGTAATCGCTATGGTGATAGCGAGCACAGCTTCGACTTGGGCGACTACACATTGGTTGATGCAGGGATTTGGTATTACTTCCCAGCGATTGGCAATTCAACGCTCAGAGTGGATTTAGGTGTGAAGAATATCACCGATGAAGAGTATTACACCGCTTCTGGTGGTGATTACCGCATCTCTGTCGGTGCACCAAGAACGGTATTTGCTGGCTTGCGTTTAGACTTCTAAAGACAAAAATCAAAGGGCATGGCATCACACCATGCCCTTTTTATTCAGCTCAGGCTGAATGTTGGCCTGATAACTGAGTTGCTAAATAATCTCTGCGCTGCTCTTCCATAAAGGCATCAGTGATACCGTAATGACTGAGTTTCATTGTGTAGAAACGATCAAAATAATCTTGCACCGTCTGTTCAATTTCCTGATTAAAACCAACAGAAGCGGTGACAGTACTGCCATTAGTGCGTTGTGTTACTCGACCATCATTCAGTACAAGCTCACCATTTTTAAACACTTTTTCAGCATGGCGGAACATAATCGATTTGTCGTCTTGTTCACGATAAACAGCAATGTCAGCTCTTGACCCTGGTTGTAACGTCCCTCTGTCATTCTGCCCCAGTAAACGGGCAGGCGCCGCTCGGGTCATAATCGCTATCTCATACAAACTGAATTCTTTTTTCAGATCTTTTAATAAGGTCATTTCGGTGATTTCAGGATGCAGATTTTCCAAACAAGCCATGCGATACTCATAACTCATTAATAAATGTAATAAGTCTGGATAACGGGTAAATGGCGCACCATTTGGATGATCAGTAGTAAAAAATAATCGCCATGGATCTTCTGATAGTAAAAATATCTCCAGGCCAATCGCCCACTGCAAGCCATTCACAAAGCTGGTTTGTTTGTATTGATAAGGCACGATACCACCACTGCCCTCATTCTCTGCATGCCAGACGTGCCATTTATTGGGACTGGCATCGCCACGACGAGCAAACTGTGCCATGACGTCAGCTGACAAAGTCACCGTTTGACCAAATAGCACCTGCCCGACATCCATCGTAATATTCGGATAACGATTAAATGCTGCCATCAACTGAGCTGCAGCGGAAGAAAAACCAAACTTACCTTCATTGCCATAGCCATAAAACTGCACATGCGCTAAATGCATTGGCAATCCTTGCGCCGCTTCCATCGTATCGACAATCGTCTGGATGTTGCCTGGCGTTCCCAAATTATTACAATGAACGTGAACAGGATGTGGTAATCCAGTCTGTACAGCAGCAGTCTGCAAGGTTTGTAATAACTGACGTGACGAAATGCCGTAATCACTTAAAACATCATCTAAATCAAAGGTTTCTGCACCCTCTTTAAATGCTTGTGATCCACCGGCGTTAATCACTTTTAAGCCTAGGGCTTTTGTTTTATGTAGCGTCCAGGCCACATAATCATTAATTTGTGACTGGCCCGCACCAGCACGGATTAAACTCACCAATAAATCATCACTACCTAGGATGGCTAAAGCCGCCGTATCAATAATGGGAATATCAGCAAATTCGGCATGCACTTGTGGTGCATTAACAGGCAACATCGCTGGTTCAACAACCATGCTATAGCCCATCTCAGTGTATTTATAACCGGTTTCGAACGACGACCAGCGCGCATTAGAGAAAGGTGTGACAGCTTGTCGCATCAAATGATTACGATGCTGCTCTGGCAGCAATAACCGAGCTGTGTTGACGTTACCTCCAGCAATATGACTGTGTATATCAATGCCACCGGCCATCACAATATCACCCTTCACATCATAAATGCTGGCTTTCTGCTGTTGCTCTAAGTCTGGTGTGTCAGAAATTCTGTCCTCTTTGAACCAGATATCACGAATCTCGCCATTCCAATTCTGAACAGGGTCAAAGGCACGGGCGTTTTTGATACAAGAATACATAAAACCTCACTGACGCTTGATAACACAGTCTGATAAAGCAGCTTGGATGGCCACTGATGAAAACGGTGTCGCACTAATAAACTCGATCAGGCTCTCCTTCACTGGCACCGAATTTTGGCTAAAATGAAGCTCAGTGTAGACCTGATTGATAAAAAGTGTGCCCATCTCGGTACTGACAACCGCTTTGAGCCGTTCTACTTCCGATTCACGGCAAAACTGTAATAAAGCCGACTCATCAAATTGATACGTATTGTCGAAACGAAAACCAAGGCTTTGCCAACCATCATCCTGATGTTCATAAATATCCGGGCCACTTTCAGCCTGTTGATTACTTTTCTGATCCTGTTTGGGCTCGGGCACCTTTTGCCAAACAGCGCGTTTGAATGAAGAAGGCTTATCCAGAAATGAAAGTGGTAGCTCCCCCATTCTGTATGATGCGTAGGTGTGCAATGAGAATCGAACTGATGGAGAAAATTCTGCATTGATACTAAGTCTGCTTGTTGCTGATCATCATACTTATTCACGACAATCAGATCGGCCACTTCTAATTGCTGCAAAAATATCTCATGAGTGATGTAACGCTCATCACTAAAATGACGAGCATCGACTAAGGTAATGGTCGCCGCTAAATCAATCCAGTCTCGATATTGCCTGCTTGTGAGGATATCCAATACTTCTTTAGGATGACCGAGGCCACTAGGTTCAATCAATAACCTATCTGGCTGCACTTCCCGTAGGATCTGATTTAACGCTACGGTGACAGGTAAGCCTGCCGTGCAGCACATGCATCCGCCCGGTACTTCTTTGATAATTAAGCCATCAGATTCTGAAGAATCTGACGATAGCAACGCTTTATCCAGCCCCACCTCGCCAAACTCATTCACCAGAACGGCCCACCTCTCAGTTTCTGGCTTTTTCTTGAGTAAGGACATAATCGCCGTTGTTTTCCCTACTCCCAAAAAACCGGTGATGATATTTGTCGGAATTGGCTGCATGGTGTCAGCGTTCATGAAAAGCGCTTACCTTGCGCCACAGTAACACCCCAAACACCAAACTCAGTAACAACAGTTTCAGAGAACCCTGCCAGATAAATGCAGCATTATCAGGCTGGTAATTAAAACTGGGGATATCAGCAAAATCTGTTTTTTCAAAAGCGGTATCGAAGAAATAAAATGACCAGAAGAAATCACGTAATGACTGTTGATACTCTGCAACTTGCTGATTGAAATCAACATTCGCCAACATATCGCTATTCGCCAAGCGATTAAAACTGTATTGCATTGTCATTACTGGGGAAAACCATGAAAAAGCCTGGCCTTGCTGGTGACTGGCTAACTGACTCTGGTAACGTTTTTCGACTAGATCACTAACCACGACATCACTCATCTGCTGCTGCCCGTAATACCAACGCCAGTCAAATTCATCACCCAACGGGGCGGTAGGCGTCCATTGTGGAAACTTCGCGAGATAAGCCTCAAAGTCAGCTTTCTTATCTTTATCCCAGCTATCATTCATATATTGACGCTGCTCAAACACGATCGCTGCATCTTTCCCAGCTTCTTGTTGTTGAATTTGATAGAGATAAGCCATACCCGGCACAATAAATGTAAACACCAGCCAAATACTAATGAGTGACAGATAATTGAAACTGGCTTCTTTATTCAAAAATACAATCCAGCCACAAATCAGCCACCAACACAGTTGATACAAAACAACTTGTAGTAAGACTGCCAACCAACTGCTATCTATTGTGACCGATGTCATCCATGTGGCTAACACCAATAAAGTCACATTGACGGTCAATACCATCAAAGCGGGTACAGCCATCTTTCTGAAAATTAACTGTGTACCCTTCGATACCTGAGCCACTAACATTGGCCAACGACCACTACTTTTTTCATCGGCCAATAGATTGATAGTCATTGCGCCAATCAATAGTGGCATCAGGTATAACCATAAAAAGGATAAATCAAATTGACCAAAACGCTGAGCGTCAGTATTGCCAAGCGCGTTAGCATTCACCTGACTCTGTAGACCTAACAATCTGACACGTAAATGATTGGCAGACTCATCACGTTGCCCCCGAAACAAGGCTGACCATGCCTGCGGTAGCTGAGCAACAGGATGAAATAAGTAATAGCCCATATAGCCAAGCTGTAATTGTTGTTTATCAAACTGCTCTTGATAGTGCTCAATCTCATTCTGATAAAAAGTTTCAGCCAACTGATAATGCTCTAATTCACGCTCATAGGTGACCTGACTTAGACTAATGGCAACAACGCCTGCAACAAGATAGGTCAACAACAACCATTTATTTAGCCTGTTCGCCCAAAACAGTTTCATTTCAATAGCAAACAGATTCATAGACTCACCTTCGGTCTGGTAAGAGTAATGGCCGCCAACAAACACAGGAACCAAACCATAATAACGGCAACAGAAGCGGCCATGGTTGGCCATTCTTGTTTTAACTTCGTCGCTTCATAATCAAACTTGGCCAGTTCAGACCAATGTGACTGAGATATACGTGTCTCACGGTCCTTAGCCAGATCGACTTCATGGATATGGATATCATTCAAAGACTGAATTAATTGATAACGGTAGGCTTCAGCTGCTTGTTCGAACTCTCTGATATGCTCATAACTGGTACCACTGAGTTGGTTGGATAGTCGACTCGTTACCAGGTAAGGCGATATTAGGGACAAACCAGAAACCCAGGCATTTTGTTTGGCTATCTGAGCTAAAAGCTGCTCATATTGCTGCTCAAAGACTTCACTGGTAATTCTCTCACCTTCCTGCATCAACAATCCCTTCCAATTCACAGGCAAGTCTTCAACACGATCAACGCCATACGCTTGTAGTGTTTTCTCTCGGAAATCATTGAAATACGGATCATCAGGATCGTGAGAGTCCCCGACTTTGGCAACAGCTTGTGTTGTTTGAATATCAAACACTGCTTTATCCGGTAAAGGATAACGCCACTCTGCTACCGCATAAGCCAGCTTTGGTAACACCACTACCATCACCAGCCACAGTAATAGAGATGAGGATAGGCTCTGATTATTCCCTTGTGCTAAGGTCGATACCAATAAAGTCAGACCGATCCATATCATGCAATACAGAAAATACAGTGAAAATAACATGGCAAAGCGTGCATAAACATCGCCACTTGCCTCGCCCAGCACCAAAAACATTGCGGCCACAGAAAAGACCAGTGCCAGAAAGAGTAGTGAAATAAATAAGAACGCTAATGCTTTGCCGACAATCAGTTGACGAAAACTGACGCCAAGCGCAATTACCTGTCGTAATGTGCCCTGCTGACGCTCACCACTGATACTTTTATAAGCTAAGGCAATCAACACTAAAGGCCAGACGACCAATATCAGTGTTGCGCCAGATAAATAACCCAACTGCATATAGCTATGGCTACTTAGATATTGCTTAAACTGACTGCTGTTTTGTCGATGTGCTTCTAAAAACAACACATTACCCACAAATGGGTTTACTCCAGCATCAATGAAACTTAATGGTGAGATAACACGAAACACCATGGCACCATAATGTGCAGCTCGGTGCGGGTGACGGTCCGGCTGAGCTTCCCACTTGGCATCATTGGTTTCCTGCCATTGTTGTTGTACCGCAATAAAATCTTGCTGCTGTTGCCAGTGGCTAAAAGCCACTAGCACAGTCAACATAAGCATCAGGGGTAATAAAATTTTCAGCGTTTTATGACGCCATTGCTCCACTAACTCGTGACGCGCTATCGTAAAAAGCATGTCCACACCCATTAAAAGCGATACAGGACAGAAACAGAGGCATTGATACCATCACCAGGAGAATAATTAATGTCTGAACCATTCTGAGAATTATCATAGACATATTCATAATATTCGTTGAACAAGTTATTTACTTGCAGATTAATCGTTCCCCAGCCAGCATCGTAGTAAACACTGGTATTAACCAGATTAAACTTACCGTACTTGCCTCCATCATTGGCTTTATTTACATAAGCACTAGCCTGAGCATCATAATGCACTCGCCAAGTAACGGCTGGGGTCACTTGATAACTCACTCCCATCGAGGCAGTGTAAGAAGGAATACTACGTAATTCATTCCCCTTATTCTCACCTTCTGTACGAATCTCAGAATCCGCAGTAGTAAAATTACCCCAAAGCGTGACGAGGTCAGTTACTCCCCAATTAAAGCCAAAGTCCAGACCTTTTCGCATGGTTTCACCAACATTTTGTGAGGTATTGTCAATAGTGACATATTCATCACTGGCTTTCTGTTGCCAATACGATAAACGTAATTCCAGACTATCGAGTGCCAACCATTTAGTGCCCACTTCCCAGCCATCATTCAACGAAACATCACGCTCCGAGCGATCACCTGCGGTATAGGCTGCTGCACTCGTTGGCGTTTGGAAACTTCTGCCATAGTTTGCAAATACGGTAACGCTGTCTGATGGGTAAAAGAACAAGTTTAATTTTGGCTGCATTATGGTGCCAAAATCATAAATATCTCTCTTCGTACCGGCAAATTTACCATCACCAGTAAATCTGTCTGCTCGAATTGCCACATTCCAGGCAAACCAATCTAATGGTGTATTGGCTAGCTCTAAATAACTACCGTAGTTGATAAAATCGAACTCATAATCTCTGAGTACATTTGAGTTATCACGTTGCCGAGCGTTATTAACTGTGCCAAATCGTTGCTCGATGACCTTCTGTTTCTCTACATTCACTCCCAGTTCAGTGTCCAATCACGGTTTAACTGCCAGTTAAGAGAAGAAATAACGCCATAATGATCTTGATCATCATAACGATTTTGTAAGGAGTCACCTGCAGTAAATCTGACCCAACGCTCTCTTTCATAATGATTAAAGTAGGACTTTAACGACCAGTCCACACTATCGGAAAAAGCATGGTCAAAGTGCAAACTATAGGATTGTGTGTTTTTATCACCACCATCTTGTCTGGCATAGCTTGCTGAGCGAGTTGGGTGTTTTCTAGCCTCTTCTTGCGTTAAGTAGCCTGGGGCATCGGCATCATAGTCTGACGCACGAACAATCAAGCCTAAGGAGGTATCATCTGAAAAATCATAAAACCAACGACCAGAGACAGAATATTTATCCAGCTCAAAATTATCACGATAACCATCAGATTGACGGTAACCAAAGAAATAATTATGTCTCAACTTTCCGGTTTGTTCTCCCACATAGGCTTGTACTTCACGCGCGTTATAACTGCCTGCAGTAACTTGTACTTCACGCCCTAAATCTGAACGTGTTTCGATGTTGTAATTACCAGCAACATTCAACAAACCATAACGTGGATCACTGGTGCCTTTGAAGACGGTGATATTACTGATATCTCCAGGAAATAACTGATCCATTTCACTGTAACCATTGTGTAAATTGGTAGGGATACCATCAATCAGTAACTTAGCATGTGGTGATGAACCTTCAGCAGCAAATCCACGTATACCGATATCGGTATTAATAATGCCTTGGTTATAACGAGCAAAATAAACGCCGGGGACTTTGGTGAATAATTCCATCGTGTTATTGATGTGACTTTGAGCCAATTCCTCACGTGAAATACTATCGACAGATCCTGCTAAATTCGTATCGCTATAATCTGGCGCATCGCCCACCACAATCATGGGAGAAATTGTTGCCGATGAGCTCTCATCAGCCAAGACTCCGACAGGAAATAATGCTGATAAGACGAGGCTGGTTATAAGGTTTTTTTCACAGTAAAACCTTTAAGCTGAAAATTGGTTGAAATAGTGTTCTGTTAGATCAGGTAACGTCAGTTGTTCGTTTTTTATGAATTGTTTTAACTGCCCCTGACTCATAATGCCGATGTGATCAGATAGCTGATGTGCACAGAGCAAGTCATGCGTCACAATCAATACCGCTGTGCCCCGTTCTTTAATGGTGTTAACCACATCGATAAACTCTTGTGTTGCGACAGGATCAAGGCCTGAAGTGGGTTCGTCCATCAACACCAGTTTGGCGTGCTTGAGTAAAGCAAAGGCAATAGCCACTTTTTGGCGCATGCCTTTAGAGAAGCTGCCAACTTTGCGATCAAGTTGATTTTCTGTGATGCCAGTTCTGATTAAAACATCTTTAATCTCACCATCACTGACACGCATTTTGGCGAGTTCAGCTAGATAGGCGATATTTTCTATTGCAGTGAAACTAGGATAGAGATGCACATTTTCTGGGATATACATCATCTGTTCGCGGCAAGCCGAACGCTGGTAATACATATCCAACCCATCTAAAATCGCGCTTCCAGAATCAGGTTTAATAAAACCCAGTAACATATTGAGTGTAGTTGTTTTTCCTGCACCGTTTGCTCCAAGAAGACATAGAATTTCACCTGAAGCGACAGTAAAATTTAAATCATTAACCGCATGATTTTTTCCATAAAACTTGTTTAAATTACTGACTTCTAGCATGTCTAATTCGGTTCCTCGAGGCAGTTTTTAATGAGAATCAATCGTAAAATAGTGATGTATCATATCATTATGTACACCAAATAAAACCCAGTCTTTCTGGGTTTTATTTGGTTTGGCAGTTTTCACACAAGCCGTGAAGTTCTAACTGTGGGCTATTAAGCTGGAAATGATTCTGTTGAATGCTTTTTTCCAAGGCTTCTATCAGCTTGGTATCAATACCCACTTCACTCACGGATTGGCAATTGTCACAAATCAGAAACTGCGGTGTTTCGTGTTTGTGATTACACGTGATGTGTGAGCAGGCCAGAAACTTATTCGTTGAAGCCAACTTATGCACTAAGCCTTGCTCAATAAGAAATTCCAGCATTCTGTACACTGACATAGCTGGTATTTTTTCACCCATTTTACGTTGATACAAATCAGCAAGTTCATAGGCTGACTGTGGCTGAGCGTTTTCTAGTAAAAGCTCCAGGACCACCTTACGCTTGGGTGTTAGCTTGCCTCCATGTTCAATACAACTTTTTTCGGCTTGATTAATTGCTTTTTTTGTATCCATATCGTCACTTTGGAGAGTAAGGTTCATCACTCGCTATCATCATTGATGAGCGACTAATGATAACGGAATTTTAACAGTTAACCCATCCACTCTGTAATGCACCATATAAAATCACTAGTATTCCTCGCTCAGGCAAAGTCTATACCGAGCAGTAAACGTGGTGAAAGGGCCGAAGCCGATGGCGATCGATGCACCAGTGCTGGCAATGATGAGTTCGGCCATGCCTGCCCTTTCATCAATAAAACATCACCAGGAGAAGCCTGTTGAATCGCTTCTTCGTTGATATATATGCCCGACGTTTCATCTGGCAGACCATTGGCTCCAGCACCCAGCTTGGTTCTGTCAACATTATCTTCAGTTAACCATTGCGTGGTATTTCCCGCATAGGTAGAAACCAACCGACACATTAATTTATCGACATGAAAGCGTGGACACATTGTTTTATTCAATAACTCCAGTCGCAAGCCTACATGACTCAAATCAAATAAGTCTGCAAAGATTTCCGCTATGGAGGCGATGTCATTTTCTAAAGCAGTGTATGCCTGCTGCTTTAAAGAGCCTCTCAACCATTCATGAACTTCAGAGGGTTTAAGTACCGCTCGGAATGCAAAGCTGGTGTGGGTATTGAGTAAAGCGGACACATCTTCTGTTATGGCCGCATTCAGTTGTCTTTGCCAAACAACCAGATTCACGAACTGATCATAAATATCTGCTAAATCAATGGTATCTGATGCATACTTAATGTGATTAATTGATTCGGTTTTGTTGATTGCTAATGCTGTCATTGTGATTGCCATGAAGGAAAAGGATCAGGTAATGTCTGCCATAGAGCTTTGCCTGCGAGCAGTTCCTCATCTGTTAATAAGCAGGCATCAAGCTGCTCTTTAACTTGTGACTCATTCAGGTTCTGGCCAATAAAGACTAACTCCTGACGCATGTCACCAAATGGTTCTTGCCAATGTTCCATGATGACTTCTCTAGACTCTTCATCTTCAGGCCAGCGATCTTCTGGCACGGCTTTCCAAAACATGCCAGCAAAACCGTGATGAGCAATACCACCAGCTTGACTCCAGTGACCAGCAAATTGTGGACGGCTGGCTAACCAGAAATAGCCTTTGGAACGAATCAACTTACCGTCAGGCCAATCCTGATGCAAAAAGTGATAAAACTTCTCAGGATGAAATGGCTTACGTGCGACATATGAAAAACTACTGATGCCATATTCTTCGGTTTCAGGTACGTGCTCACCCCTGGCCTCTTTTAACCAGCCTGGTGCTTGTGAGGCTTTCTCAAAATCAAACTTATGCGTAGCCAAGACTTTGTCCAGCGACACTTTTCCGTGTTCTAAGGGAATAATGTCTGCTAGTGTATTCAGACTTCTCAATATTGAAGTCAACTCTTCCAGATCCTCTTTTTTGCATAAGTCAGTCTTGCTAACAAGAATGACATCACAAAACTCAACCTGCTCAATCAGCAGATCGGCCACACTTCGCATGTCTTCCTCACCGAGATGCTCACCTTTATCTTGAAGAAGTTCAGCTTCACGAAAATCTTTCAAAAAGTTGATAGCATCGACCACCGTGACCATGGTATCCAGACGAGCTATGGTAGAGAGACTCTCACCCTCTTCATCCGCAAACGTGAACGTTTCTGCTATGGGTAAGGGTTCTGAAATGCCAGTTGATTCAATCACGAGATAATCAAAACGGCCTTCATCTGCCAGACGTTTGACTTCAATTAACAAATCTTCACGCAAAGTGCAGCAAATGCAGCCGTTACTCATTTCCACCAGCTTTTCTTCAGCACGATTGAAATCAACTTCATTGTTAAGCTGTTGTGCATCAATATTGATTTCACTCATATCATTCACAATAACCGCCACTTTTCTACCTTCACGATTATTCAGAATGTGGTTGAGTACGGTCGTTTTACCTGCCCCTAAAAAACCAGATAAAACAGTTACCGGCAGTCGATTATCGTTTGTCTTCATAACGTCGTTCTCTTTTTTCATTTATGTTCTTGATATCCGTGCTGTATTCCGCTGTGGGCCTAATCAGTAAGCGTTTTATACCAATAGGATCACCGCTTTCCAGACAATAGCCATACTCTCCTTGACGTATTCGCTGCCGGGCTTTATCAATTTTAGGAATAAGCTGACGTTTACGGTCTGCCAGTCTTAATGCTATCTGCGCCTCTTCTTCGAGTGTGGCTCTATCAGACACATCGCTGACTCTGCCATAGTTAATCTCTTGTTTTGAGGCTTCAATTTCGTCTAATGTCTCTTGTCGTAATTCAACCAATCTGGCATCAAAGAAAGCTAATTGCTCTTCATTCATATAGTCATCATCTGACATAGCCAGTAGTGCTTTCTCATCCATTGCTAGGCTCCATCATCTGCACGTTTTTTGTGATTAATTGGCGATTCCAGAAGTGCCCACTCATAATGAAAAGTGCTGCCGGAACGGTGATCCAGAACTCATATTGTTCTGGTAAGAAAAAGGTTGAAACTAAGGCGCTAATGCCCAAGCTCACTAAAGTCATGGGTAAATAACTACCGTGCTGTATGTATGAAAAAGGCAAACTCAATAGCGCTAAAATGATGACGGGGATCAATAACACTAAATGCACCCAAGGTGATTCAAATGCACTACTTGCAGCACCAAATAAAGCCAAACTGATGATTATCGGTGTCGCTAAGCAATGCAGCAGACACAATCCTGAACAGGCGATAGCGATATTATCTTTCATCTTAACCTCACAATTAATGATATATCGTATCATATTACCAAAGATTGAATGATGCAAGAAAAAACAAAAACCTCTAATAACGAATCATAGATTCAGATAAAACAGCGAATATTAGGAATAACGGATAGCTAAGACAAAGTAGACTTTTTTCTGGCCTGCGACCTCTATCACGACTTCATCATCCAGCGTTTTACCCAATAACTGACGAGCTAATGGCGAGTCGATACTGATATAACCTTTTGAGGCATCAATCTCATCGGGCCCAACAATGCGATATTCTTTTTCATCACCGGCCTCTGTCTCGACCGTTACCCAAGCGGCAAAAAAATCTGTGACTGATTATCCGGTGCTTCATCCACGACTTTTAAATCAGGCAGCCTTTTTTGCAGATAACGAATACGGCGATCGATCTCACGTAGTTCTTTTTTACGATAGATATATTAGAACCCTACTATTAAATATACTATTTCAGTAGTAAATTACCCTTTAACTTGATAGGTTTTATACTAAATATTATGAAAAAGACCCCGTACTAAGTATCATATTAATGAAGCACACTATAAAACTTGCCACCACATATACAGACATAACAAGCGGTAACAGCCATCATCTTCCTGCTATTTACACTCGTAATGGTATTCTGATTTCACATCTGAGATATTTGGCCTGGTTCTCAGAAAAAAGTGACTCATGGAGAGAAAAGTCCATTTATGCAGTAAGACTGCTAATTGATTACATTGAAGCAGCACCAGATATTGATAAAGCAACAAAGCTTCTAAAGAGTTTCACAGAGGCATTGGTAACAGGAACCATTAACCACCAAAGCAGTGATGATCCCATTAAGTTATTCTGGAAGCCGAGAGATCTCACGGTTGCGAATAATATTCTTTTTCATGTGACTCATTACACTGATTTTTTGGCTATGCAGGATGGCTATGATCAGGGTCGAATCAATCCTTTTCGTAAGGCAACGAGTTGGGAAGAGCGCATGAACTGGTGTGCTTACTATCACAAACATGCAAATGTTTTCCTTAATCACCTCTCCTCATATTCAGAAGCTCAAAAGGCTGCGACTCGAAAACGACTAATCTATACGCCCGTCCAACTTATAATCAGCAATGATAAAGCTGAACGTTTTCCTGAAGCTCAGATTGAGAGTTTGATTCATGACGGCTTCGTGGTCAGAGGAAAGCCGGACTATCGCTCGCAGGCTATTACCATGCTTTTAAACTATGGGGGACTCAGGAAAAGTGAGATTTTCCATATCTACACAGCAGACATAACCATTCATCCAAATCACCCAGATGAAGCACTAGTTCGCGTTTATCATCCTGTTTATGGCAGATCGCCAGATCCCAAGTACAAGAATCGTGCTGAGTATCTCCTTTCTGAGACATCCTATAAGCCAAGAAACACTTACAGGCTCACTGAACGCTTATATTCGGGCTGGAAGAATCCACTCATGACCAGTAGAGACGGCTATTTTGAGGTGATCTTTAACCCGACACAAAAAGCAAAAGAGTTTCTGAGTGTATGGGTGAAGTATCTGAAATACCAAAGAGTTGAACCCGATAACGTTCACCCGTTCGCCTTCACGAATGATCATGGGGAGCCAGAAACAATTAAAAACTTTCAACGGCGCCACAAACGGGCTGTAGAGCGAATTGGCCTTGAATGCAAAAAAGAGTTTGGCACTACTGAACACGGTCATCGACATGCATATGGTTATCGGGCTAGAAAATTGGGATTGAGCCAAGTTGAGTTGCAGAAAGCAATGCATCATAAAAGCCCAAACTCATGCCTTGTCTACATAAAACCGACAAGCGAAGACATAAGAACCGAAATGAGACAATCTGAGAAATGAGCTCTGATAAGAAGACAAACTTCCTCACATCAGCCACGACAGCATCAAACTTGGCAGAACTCAAAGCGATCTGCAAAGAAAACGGCATCACAAACACCGTTGAATACAGACAGCGTTACAAAGAAATTCCTGAGCTTCCTGCTCACCCTGAAAGGATCTTCAGAAATGAGTGGAGCAGTTACTCAGAGTTTTTTGACATCCCACAAATCAAATCATACAAAGTGCTCAAGAAGGAAGTTCAGTCACAAAAAATCACCTCTAAACGTGAATACACTTCATGGATCAAATCTCTAGATGACCCAAGCTACCCGGCTGCCCCCGAAACAGCGTACGGTAATGAATGGGAAAACTGGTTCGATTTCTGTGGCAAAGAAAAACCATTCAAACCAGAGTACATACCACCCCAGTTCCAACTCTGGGCAGATAAGATCTCGGAATTCATGAAGCAAGCCTATGGTGGCGGAACAAAACTCAATCATCTCTGCAGATTCGTCAGAATGTATGTTGAAAAACATGACAAAAGTCCATCGCCGCAAGAACTGCTGACCAAAAAACGAGTAAATATACGACCTTTTCGTGAGGAGTTAAAAAAACTTCCCACCGACAACCTCAGAAGAAACGTCATTATCGCTGTTAACGAGTTTTTGAATCACGTCATTAGTAACGATCTGACTGATGAAGACGAGGAAACTGGCGAAATTATTCGAGTTATGGATGCCAGAAATCCTTTCCAGCTTCTGGCAGAAGATAAAAGTGTCACAGCCCCTAATCGAACCGAGTCAACCAAACCATGTCTTCAGTACTACTTTGTCCGAAAGACTCAAGAATGGATTATTCCTGACGGAGCCAAGACATTTCGAGATCTGGCTCATCTGCAAAAATTCGACACCGACTGGATAAAAGTACCAAAGAGCCTTATTGACCACTCAGATCCTGACTGCGTAGTTCGAAAACAAGGTAACCAATATTTCATGTGGTCGCCGATTGATTGGCTTCACACATTCACCCTCACAAAAGTACCTCTGAGAGGCCGTCAGATTGCCTACAATGACTCTGGAGAAGGTGATAAGTACATTGCCGGTTTTGACGATAAAGGCTCCATAACGTGGGTCAAAAATACCAGTTCTCTTGCTGGCACAACAAAATCCCAGTCCTTTATAAAGAGGCTGCCAGATGGAAATCTGGGTATGTACGTCACAACAAACAAGACCAGTAACAGCGGCGCAGGTTATTCCATTACCTGGATACCTGAAGATCTCGCTTACTGGCTAGTTCGACTCCGAAAATGGCAGCAAAAATACAATCCAATAACCGAAGCAACACCTTGGACTCGCTGCGTGCGAACCAACCTGAATGAGATGCAGCTTAAATCCAAGGGGGTCAACTGTTTTCTGTTCAGGGCTTTTAACGATATTGAACCCAAAAACCCAGGTTTGGCTCTCACTATGCGACTGGCTGCAGCTTTGTTTCATATACAACCTTCAAGCCTCAAACTGGCAGAGCTCAAAGGAAGCCCCTACCGACTATCGAATTACAAATCAAAATACACGCCTCACTCCATGCGAGTAAGCCTAATTACGGCATATATTATGGACATGGGTATGCCCGTGGAAATTGTAATGAAGGTTGTAGGACACTCATCCATTGTTATGTCTATTTACTACTGTAAAGTTACTCAACGAGACATCCGGCAAAGGTTCGAGGAGGCTGAAAAAAAGCGCTTAAATCGCAAGCTGAAGCCACACAAGCTGCCATAGAACAAAACAATATCGAGTCCGTCAAGAATAACCTCGTCGGTGCCAACCAAGACTTGCTGCAATCACTGACTAACGATGTTCCTGCGGGGAACTATGTGTTTCGCGATTACGGCATATGCCCGTTCGCAGCCACACGCTGCAATGATGGCGGCGAAGAAATCGGTGCTACCCAAGTGCATAGCCCTACTCCATCAGGATACCTTGGCTTTCAGAATTGCATTCGTTGTCGTCATTTTATAACTGGGCCAGTCTACCTAGGCGGTTTACTATCTATCACCAACGAAATTCTTCTGGAAGCCAACAATCAATCCGAGATATGTCGGCAATTGCAGGAGAAAATTGCTGTAATTAATCACAAGCTAGAAGATCTAGATCGTCAGGAATACATTGCTACGATGAAGCAAAAGACATTTGATTTCAGTCAAAGATCTCCTCTTGAATTCAAAGTACGTAAATTAGAGTCAGAATATGAAAGCGCAGCAAAAAAAATGGATATGCTCTTGTCTGATCTCCAGGCTATCTACAAGCTGATTCAACTATCACAGTCAGTTGCTAATGGTCAGATCGAATCTGACGACAAAAACCTAGCTCTAATAAAAATGCCAGATTCCGAAGTACAAATCGAGCTTGACGAAGCCTCACACTTCCAGCAACTTCAGGAAGTATGTGAAAATGCAACGATATATGAAAGTAGTAATCCCTCGCGAGCGATATTTCCTCGATCACAAATGCTTGACAGAATGGCAAGTTTTAACGAGGTTGCACCCCGCCTGTTCATGCTTTCCCAAGAAGAACAGCTTACTATTGGTAACCAACTTGTGGCTTTATTTAAAGCACGATTAAACTCATGGGAAAAAATCAACAAACTGATTGATGGTCATCTGAAACTGACTGATTTAGTAGGCCCAGAAAGAATAGAACCTTCAGAAATAGAATTAATTACAACCAAAGCCATACCAGTAGTATTGTAAGAGATACCTCATGAAACCTGATGAATTACTAAAAAACTCAAACAAACTGCATCAAAAAAGGTCTGTAAGACGTTGGATTCCATCTATGAAATTTGCATAGAACAAACGCAACGGGGCATGTATGATTTTTCTGTAGCCACCATCTCTCGACTAGGCTATAAAAGAGGGGTTCCAAAAGCCCAAAGCTTGAGAAATCAGTCTGGAGAGCAATATCGAGCACTTCTAAACTCATTTGAAGAACAACATCATGGTGATAAACCTCGTCTGGAATCGAAATCAAAAGATGATTGGATTGAAGAAATCCAGAATCCCAAGCACAAGCTACTCGCACGTATACAGGCTTCAGAATTAGCGGCAGCAAATAAAAAACTTAGAGAGTTTATACCGCCTGGATCACGTATTGAAGTTCGAGACTATCAAAATTCTACACTTGATGAAGACCATAAACTTACTAAGTTAGAACGTCGTGCTCTGGAATACATCATTTCAGAAGAATTCTTAGGAAAATGGGGCTTTTCAATCTCAGAGTATGGTGAAATTGTAGATGGAAACAGTAAAGTTGTACTCAAAGCCGCAACGGTAGATGCTGTAAATAAAGCACTGAATAATATATAACCTATGGATACCAACATCATCACACCTGAAGGTCATACTGAATTACAACAAGAATTAGATCATCTCTGGCGAAAGGAACGCCCCGAAGTCACTAAGATAGTGCAATGGGCAGCAAGCCTTGGGGATCGCTCCGAGAATGCTGACTATCAGTACAACAAGAAAAGACTTCGTGAAATTGACCGCAGGGTTCGCTACCTCAGAGATCGCATGTCAAAATTAAGGATTATAGAATACAACCCAACTCAGGAAGGTAAAGCTTACTTTGGAGCTTGGGTTACATTAATCGATGAAAATGATGAAACACTGACCTTTAGGATCGTTGGTCCCGATGAAATCTATAGCAAAAAAAATTACATATCCGTCAGTGCTCCGGTCGCAAAAAAATGCTTAGGTAAAACCGTTGGAGACATAATTTTTGTGATTACTCCAGAAGGCAAGAAGGAGTGGGAAATATTAACCATTGAATATAATCATGGTTGAATATTCATACCAAATATTAAATCAGTTAAGATTTTATAATTAAAATTATTGCCAAGTAGATCTGAATTATTGAATGATGCTATACCGATTTTGGACTATGAAAATAGTCACAGAATCATAGATGTATGCACATAGTCTGATAAGGGATCATTAATAAAAAATCAAATGTTATTGCTTATTGATGTTCTTTTTGATCCATCGGTATACATATAACTCAAAGCCATTTTCAATTAACTCTCGAAATTTTAAGATGATAAATACCGGGAGTATTACTATCAGTACAAGACCCCAAGCCATATAAAGTACATTCATTCTCTATACTCAATTATAATGAAATGTTTTCATTCGATATTAATATGTTTCGATGATTCAATGGAACCGATTTTTTGATACAAACTCTCAAGAACTTCAGCCGCTTTAGTGATCTCATTAGCAAACTCAGGCACTGATTTAATTAAAGGATGATTCCCTAAAAATTCATCGGTATAAACACAAGCAAAATGAAGTCTGTCTAGAGCTTCAATAATGTGTCCATCATTAAGTTTCTCGTCTAAATTCTTTACCATTAAAAGCTACTCCCTATCAAAAATGAATTAATAGAAGCTAGACATATTCATAGGTCACTGGTACTGACAGCTATATCATAAGACTTGCGATCTTTTCCGAGGGCTCCATCCAGTCCACATTGGGCTATATCGTTTGGAAAGTATACATCTAGAACGTTTTTTCAGTTTCATTACATATGAACAGAAACTAGATTGCTCAGTTTAAATCGGCGGCCCTTTTAGTTTATTGTCGAACAGCTAATTTATTCCAGCAGTACGATTGAGCGAATTGAAGTACCTATAAAGATGAAGAGCGGTAGTTAACAGATCATGCTCATATAAGAACTATAGACAATGACCTTGAAATTGAGATTAAATAACTGTGATGATTTTCTTCAGTCACAAACAGCGATGTGCTAATACAAATAATCATACTAACTAACGACTAAACTAGAGCCACTCAACAAAATCTTTACATCTCATTGCGACTTTCTCAATTACTTGGCCGACTTCAGACTCTGAATCTTTGATGTTAATTACTAGAGTATCCATTGCTCTTGTTAATGGAATCATTATCCACTGAGCCGCGTAATTTCTTGCGAGATCTTCTTGAGAATCAAATAATCCTCCAAGTTCTTCCGGGGAGTTTAGCCACTGTGAGCGTTTGACTTCAAAAAGCTCATCTAAGGCGTAGTTTATTACAGCCCAGCCCTCAAGCCCCCTACATGATTCGTATTGAACAACTCTAAGGGCATCCTTATCGGTTGGATAATATTCTCTAACGTCTGCTGACGTTGCATCCCACACTTTAGCACCGCTATTTAGAATTGCCTTGCCGGGAATTGAATATGCTGCATCATCCGTATGCTTGACTAAAGATGGTGGTACACAGGCTAACATATCCACTGGGTAATTCCCCATCTTGGAGGCTTCCCCACAGATTTTTTCATACACAGACGAATTGTTCGACATATCGCCCTTAACAATCAAAACCCGCCCGCCATTGGCTTCACTACTGGGTTCTAAATCCCAATCATTTAAACCAAATTCTTCAGCACAACTTGACACAAAACTAGCAAGATTAGATTTCATACGCAGACACCTCCTCAACCGCCTTGTTCTGCACATCGTGTTCCCTAGTCCACTCTCCCAGTCTGCAATTGATGACCTAACATATTGATCCACTCCATCAGCGACGATGACATTATGTGGAGGATATATTGTTCTGATTAAATCTATTTCATTTGATGGCCAATCTTGCCCCTCATCAATAAAAACTAAGTCCCAATGAAATAGTTCGGCATTATTCTCTCGTAATTGATCAATATCATCTTGCGTGATTGCACCTGTTCTTATGAACTCAAGGAGATTTTCTTTGTGCTGTTCATAATTTTCTAGAAAATTATCTTCTTGTTTCAGTATTCCCACTTCACTCATTATTTTTCTAATGAAAGAATGGACAGTGTCAATACTTATTCCGCCTTGCTCTATGTTACGTGGAACACCCAATAGAGCCATTGTTCTCCTCATATCAGCAACAAGTGCTTTATTATATGTAAGCACGAGAGAACGTAATTGCTTTCTATCGAAAGCCTTGTAAGCCATTTGAAGAAGAATAACCGTCTTGCCAACACCACCTCTTCCTTTTATGCGGACTTGTTTATTTGTAGTGGTCAACTAATTCCGGACACGGATTTAGACAGATCTTCCGCCTTTGCAGGAGGACATCCATCGTTAAATTGATGTGGCCGTTGCCAGTTGTAATAATCCATCAGGTAATAGCTCACATCACGCATTGCTTCACTTAAGTTGCTGTAGCCCAGTCTTGGCAACCATTCAGCCTTAAAGCTCCGAAACAACCGCTCCATTGGCGCATTATCCCAACAGTTACCACGGCGGCTCATGCTTTGAGTTATGCGGTAGCGCCATAACCGTTGTCGGTATTTTCGAGAGCTGTATTGGCTACCCTGATCACTGTGGAATAACACATTCTGTGGTTTACCCCGCGACTCATAAGCCATATCCAGTGCTTTTACGGCCAAGTCAGCATCCGGCCTGGCCGACATAGCCCATCCAACCACACGGCGGGTATATAAATCCAGTACCGCAGCCAGGTAATGCCAACGATTACCTGTCCATATATAGGTAATGTCTCCACACCAGACTTGATTCGCTCGGTCAGGCTCAAATTCCCGATTAAGCACATTGGGTATATCAGGCCGCTCAACGGTCGCCTGCTTATAGGCATGGGGGCCGGGCTGTTTGCAAATCAGTCCCAGCTCAGACATCAGTCGTCTGACCTTGAAGCGGCCAATCTCTATCGCTTCGTCCCGTAGCATGCCGACAATGGTGCGACTACCGGCGCTGCCCCGGATTTTTGTAAATAATTCATTCACCTTGGAACGTAGTTGCAGGCGCTTCACATCAGGCTGTGTCCGGCATTTCTGCCTGTCATAAAAGCTACTCAGGCCAACACCAAACAGTGGGCAAAGCAGGCTCAGCTTACCGTGCTCTCTCAATTGCTCTATCAGCGTGTAGAGCCGAGCTCGTCCGACATCAAGAGAGCGGTAGCCTTTTTTAATATGGTTTTTTCCTGCTCCAGGCGCTTCACCCGCGCTTCTAGTTCCTGAATACGCTGCTGTTCCTGCGTCAGCGCCTTGGAAGCAGGTGTATGCCCACCTCGTTCAGCTTGTAACTGTTTAACCCAGCGACGTAAGGCTGACTCACCCACACCGAGGGCTTGGCAGGCTTCTGGAACACTGTAGTTCTGGTCCACCACCAAACTCGCTGCCTCCAGCTTGAACTCAGGAGTAAAACTTCTTCTTTGTTTTGTCATTGAACACCTCTGTGGAGGTCATAGTACCTCCTAAAATGGTGTCCGGGATCAGTAAACCACTACATACTTTGTTTACTTCGACATTTCCTGGTCAGCAGGAGTGGGGGCAAAAGTGGGAGTTAGGAGCGTAGTGGGCCGACATATGAAACTTTGGGGGATATTTTGAATAGTCGAACTCTTGTTGTGCTTGCATTTCTATCACCTTAGAATCTGGAGGCAAGTGACGCAGCACAAAGTCATTCTTCCGGCAACGCTTATTTGACTGAGTCAAATGAGGAGCCTGCTTTAACCATTAATGAACCGATGTTCTTCGCCTTAGGGAGGGATGACGATACAACCGCGGAATTTCAGCTAAGCCTTAAGTACCGTGTTTTTGCAGAGGACGGTTTTGTGGTGAGGCGCGCAAGTTGGTTGGAAGATCTGCACGTTGCTTACACCCAGACCTCTCTCTGGAACCTGAGTGAGGAGTCCGCGCCGTTCGAGGACTCCACTTACAGGCCCAGCTTATTCTGGGAGTTTGATTCACAATCCAGTCCGTTTGGTGCGAGATTGCTGAGGGTAGGCTATGAGCATGCTTCAAATGGGCAGGACGAAGACCGGTCTCGAAGCATCGATACTTTATTTTTGATGCCGGCGTGGAGCCGCACGCTACTTGGCCAGCAATGGACTCTTGCCCCGAAGCTTGTCGGTTATTTAGCTAAGGGCTCTGAAAACGACGATATTGCAGATTATCGGGGCTATTCTGACTTGATGCTTCGGGTAGGGACTGAGGAGAACCTGCTGATTTCTTCTTTATTTCGGCTCGGCGACAATGGCAGAACCACCATTCAGCTCGAACTGTCGTATCCGATCCGCAAACGCATTTTCGAACGAACGGGCGGTTATCTGTTTCTGAGGACTTTTAAGGGCTATGGCGAAACGCTCGAAACCTTTAATCGAAAACAGGACTTTCAGATTCGGTTTGGATTTGCCATCGTGCGCTAAGTAAATGCTGAACGTGATGAAGGCATCTACAAATGTAAGTCCGGTAATCCCCTCTTTAGCCTGTCGCCGGCCAGTTGGCACTGGGTTTCGCTGGCCTGATTCAGGCGTTCCTTGAGATTGTCGCAGAGGCCCCCAGGGTATCTACTTTTTGGACGATGCGGTAATGCGGCTGATACTTCCTATCCCACCTGGACTCAAGCCAGGAGCAAGGGATTATGAGTTTTCACGCAACGCTGCAAACCCAGTAAAATCAGGGGTAATCTACCGTAAGCCAGATGGTCTAAAAGTAGTTATGTGACAGTAGGTTAGCGTAATTGGTCGAGTGCGGCTAGAATGGACGAGTGTACTGCTACTGTACCGATGAGTGGGGGCGCTTTTTTCCTTGGATCATGTCGTCTTTGAGGATGCGCTGGATCTCCAGTACCGCAGCCGCGCTCTGTTGCACGCTGTGTCCCGAAATTATGACTTTCTCAGATTCTGCACCGGGAAGGTGGGCGCTGCTGTATGGCACAAGGCCGTCATCGGAATCCTCAAGCGGCACGTCGGCATTAGTCTGCGCCAGGATCGAGTGATAGCGCACCTGAGCCGAGATGGGAAAGTTCGCCGCCGTGCCCAGGAAAGGATCATTTTCATCAAGGTTGTCGACGCTATTCGGAATATTTCCTAGGCTTTCATGGCTGCTGGCCGCCGCATTGGGCACCAGCGTCTGGGCGAGCTCTTCGAGCACCGTAACGGGAAGTCGAATGAAACTTGCCATCCAACGCCCCAAGGGTTTTGCCGCGATTGACGTACCCCGGTGGGGCGCTGCGATGAAGATGGCGCAGCTGATATGCGGAAAAGGTTCAAAACGCAGCATCGGATCTATGCGCTCGATTTGCTTCGGTGTTAGCCGACCGCGGTCCCAGGCCAGCTGGACTAGCGACTGATCGGTTGATGAAACCATCAACCGCGCGATAACGCCGCCCATGCTATGCCCTATCAGTACCAGGTCGGATGATGCCTGTGCCTGGCCGGAAGGGTCGAAATGAGCCAGCGTCTCTTCCAGCGCCTTGCGAATCGCCGCGTGGTTTAAGGCGATCGGCATGTTGGTCGGATAGTAGACCTGCCAGATTTGGTAATGCTGGCGCAGGGTCTCATCGCCCAGGATTTCGTTGGCGAGTTCCACCCAGGCTTCCGGGCTGCTGGCTAGTCCGTGCAGCATGACGATGATCCGTCTGTTCGGATTATAGGGTTGCATCAGGTAGACGTGCGGACGGTCAATGCCGCCCTCGCGCCCAAGCAGGCTTCGCAGAGACTGGCGGTTGAAGTTGGCTCGGGCCAGCCACAAGCCGTAGCCGGCCGTAAAATTGGCTGCCAGCGGCACACGTTGGCCGTGCAGCATGATAGTCGATTCCTCAAAGGGATCATGCACCGTCAAACGGGCGGTACGGGTATGCAGCACGCTGTCCAGGTCGTCTCCGTCAGGGTGCAGCAGAACCGTCATGGGCGGCGCGGTCATCTCGCTCCAGGGTAGTGGCTGCTGATCGTGTTTAGCTGATGAGCTACCCTCGCTGGTAAGGGCAGACGTCAAGGGGGCATCCGGCATGACGGCCACCAGCTCGGCTCCGAATCCGTCGCGTCGGTAGAGACTGCGCATTCCGCGGAAAGACAGGGATGAGGCTGGTAAGAGTTCGGCTGGCACCGCCGTACTGCCCGGCAAGCGCTCACCGCGCATATCCAGTTGCAGCTCCCAACCTGCAATGTCCCAGCGGGGGTGCGCTGGCAACTGCGTAGGCATTTGATGCAGAACCTCCAACATCGCGGAGGCCGCACGCTCGACCGCATAATTATACCAATCCCGTACTTGTGTCTGGCGGTCCTCGAAGGCTCGCTCACCCGGGGTGTGGTCTCCGTGGAAGAGGTAGGCATAGGCATAACGAGCCGTCTCAAACCAGGCGGCTTGTTGTTCGGGACCAGGCTCCATGGCCTGTGCCAGCCATAATTCGGACAGTGCAGCCAGCCGTCTATCCGTGGCAACCCCCGTCACGGCAGCCAGGGCTTCGGTACACGCCGGGGAGACCGGTTTTGCGCAAGCCTGCTCATCCAATGCTGACACCCTGATGGTCTGTACAGTCGCATCGCTAAGCTTGCCTCGTGTCAGAATGTCGCCGCGCTTGAGTTCGATGGCTTCCCTGGCCGTCAGCGTATGAACTTCAACCGCTGGGCCGAATTCGCGCACTATCGAGCAGCCTCCCAGGAGCAGAGGAGCAATGGCCGCCCATGTCAAGAGACGAAAAGCCTGCGGAAACCTCATGGGTTTGCCTCGCTGGCGGGGATGCCTGGTACGCCCTGTCGAATCGACACCGAGAAGTCAGCGTCCGACGCATCAGAAGCAAGGGCACGTTCGTTGATATGCCCCCGCGTCTGCAACTCACCATAACGATAACCCAGCGTCAATCCATGCAGGTCGTAGACGTATTCCGCAAAATGTCCAGACAGTAGCAGGCGATAATCTATCGGCAACGCGGGAGCGATCAGTCGGGCCAGCTCGAACACAATGGTTGTGCAATTACTGGTCAGCGTGTTGTAAAACCGTGGTGTGCGCCGCAGTTCATTGGCAGCATCCAGATACTTCAGAAACAACGAACGGACTTTTTCTTGGCTCATCTGTAACCGATAAAGGTAAACGTCCTCGCCGCGCACATTGCTGCGCGTGTGCACGATGTCACGCTCATCTGCTGCCACCAGAACCTGCTCGAACTGACGGAAGAACCCACCGACCGCCGTATAGGACTCGTGGCGCTCCTTGCGAATTTCCAGTGAGAAAACTATTCGCTCGCCATCGTCGAAGCCGAACGACACCAATGTGTGGGCGATGTTCGGCCCCATCCAGTAAGAAAGTACCAGGTCGGCGCTACGCAGCCGGGCCAGGTCGTACGTTCGGCTTTCCCAACGAGGCGTGTAGTCGGTTTCGCTGCGCCATTCGAAGTTGCGTACATTTTTCAGCAGAACATGGTTGCCTTCGACCCTGGCCTCCAGCAACTGACTGACCTCGTCAGCCCATAGACGGTCGTGCGAGGGCTTAAGGGTGCTCCACCAGGCAGTCATGATAGCGACGGCACTTGCGAACGTAACTGCCGTGAGAGTGTGTGCCTTCCGACTGGGCAGCCCCGTCAGCGCAACCACCACCGACAATCCCGAGGTCGTCCACAGCACAAGGGTGACCATGCGGGCGGCCGGCTGCACCACCTGATGCCAGAGAGCCAGGGCGCCCCAGACCGTCAACATCAGTACCACAAAGCCAGTCACCAGACGCAAAGGAAGGTAGCTGGCCTTTTGCCTTTCCCAGTTCATTGAGGTTGCAAGAGTTCAAGCAGCAGTTGCCGGTGCGCATCCATTGTCTGTGTGAGCGGTATGGAAGGGTCGCCCTTGGATATCATTTCAGAGTTCAGCCACAGCATTGCGGGAGCGAGAGCCAGCGGGAAAAAGTGCTCGGTCAAGACGCTCGGGCGAATGACTCCCCGGTCTATGTAGCGTTGTATGATAAGTTGTGCCCGTTGCTGTAATCCGTATGCAACCTCCTCACGCCAACGTGTCACCAGGTTCGGCGCTCTGGCGCTTTCGGCCAGAAGCAGCCGGAAGATGGATATGGTAGTGGGAGAGTTAAACGTCCTGTACAGGCGATCAAGGTAGATATCTATCAGCTCTGGCAACGTCAGGTCTTCATCAGGAAGCCAGCCCTGAAAATCCCGCAGCTGCTGCGTTGTACGATCGAGTAAGGCGTGAAAAATTTCTTCCTTGCTGTTGAAGTGGGCGTAGATACCTGCTTTGGATAAACCTGCGCATTCCGCCAGGCGCTCCATGGTCACGGCGTTGTACGTCCGGTCCTCAAACTCGATCAGGGCAGCGTTCAGGATTTCCTCTTTTCTGGCGGCAGAGGACAGGTAGCGGCGTTTTTCTGGTACTTCGTCTTTCTTGGTGCTCATTCAAGGGTCCTGTTCAGAAATACGGGGGATGCTCCCGCGGGCTGATCACCAGTACCATCATGAAAGCATGGTCAACCCAGTCCAGGCAATTCCAACTGACAGCTCTGCAGCGCCTGGTGAACTGCCTGTTGCGATTCCGGGAGTATAATCGTATAATTATAAAAAACCAACCAGTCGTTTGTTTTGGTTAGTGGTAAAAGATGCCTCAGGCGTGCAGGCGGCCTGATCCGCAGGAAGATCACATCATCACCAGCCGAAAGACGAATGAGTGTGAATACATCACTAAGGAGATGACGTGGGCTTGATATCGCTTGCGAGTAAGAAACCAGCGGATTGTTTGCATCAGCTACGTTCCCCATCGCGTCGGCGGCCATCACCTATGCGCCTCTTCATTCAGACTCCACCAGCCCGAACCCCGGTTGGGACGTGACAATGCCTCCAGCTTTTTCCTTATTTTCTGTTTTCAGGCTGCGGATTGCCTTGCTGGCGCTGAGTGCCGTCGCATTGGCTGGTTGTATGTCGCTCGCTCGGGCGCCAGAGACCCCGCCGCTGCCCGTACCTGAAGTCTGGCCTGCATATCTTGAATCAGGCACCGACGGTGCACTCGCGGGAGAGCTTCCCTGGCAGGCGTACTTCAGCGACCCCTTGCTGCAACGCCTTATCGAAACCGCGCTTGCGAACAACCGCGATTTGCGTCTGGCCGCGCTGCGTGTCGATGAAGCCAGTGCTGCATTCCGTATTCAGCGCTCGGATCGATTTCCTGGGGTGGGTGTGGGTGCTCAGGGTGGGCGTGCGCGCGTCCCCGGCGACCTGAATATGTCGGGGCGGTCGCAAGTGGGTGGCGAGTATCGGGCTGAAGTGGGGCTGACCACCTGGGAGCTGGATCTGTGGGGGAGAGTCCGCAATCTGGAAGACGCCGCCCTGCAAAGCTGGCTGGCTTCCGACGCGGCCCGCCAGGCCGTCCACCTGGCGCTAATCGCCCAGGTGGCCGACGGTTATCTTGGCTTGCGCGAGATAGACGAACGCGTGGCTATCGCCCGTCAAACCGTCGCGACCCGCGAGGAGTCCTATCGCATTTTCCGGCGCCGCGTTGAAGTCGGCTCGACCTCGAAGCTGGACCTCACTCAAGTCCAAACTTTGCTGAACCAGGCTCAGGCGCTGCTAACCCAGCTTGAGCAAGCACGCGCCACGCAACTGCACGCGCTGGCACTGCTGGTAGGTGCCGATCCTGGCCCGCTGCCCACCAAGGCGCCCTTCGATGAAACAGCGGCGCTGGCCGAACTCCGGGCTGGCTTGCCCTCGGAACTGCTCACAAGTCGCCCCGACATCATCGCGGCGGAACACCAATTGCGTGCCCGCGATGCCAACATCGGCGCGGCCCGTGCTGCGTTTTTCCCGCGCATTGCGCTGACCGGCAGCTTCGGCACGGCCAGTTCCGATCTTGAAGGTCTGTTCGATTCCGGCAGTCGCGCCTGGACCTTTATGCCCACATTGTCGTTACCCATCTTCGATGGGGGCGGCGGCGCGCCAATCTTGAGTTGAGCGAAGTGCACCGTGACATCGCCGTAGCCGAATACGAGAAAACCATTCAAGCGGCCTTTCGCGAGGTGGCCGATGCGCTGAGCGCAAAGTACTGGCTGGCCGAGCAGCTGACGATCCAGCAGGCCAATCTGGAGGCGCAAAACGAACGTGCAAGGCTTGCGCAGTTGCGCTACGACAACGGCACGGCCGCCTTCCTGGAGGTGCTGGACGCACAACGAGATCTGTTGGGAGTTCAGCAACAACTGGTACAGGCACGCCGTGCGCTGCTGTCCAGCCAGGTGGCGCTGTATGCCGCATTAGGCGGGGGTACTCTCGCCGCAACCGGTGAGGCACAGGGTGTGGCCCCGGCTCCCGCTTCCACCCCATCAACCCGTTAAGGCACTCCGACCCCATGACTGTCCCCCTCTCTCAAGAAAAAACTCCTTGTCACCGCTGCAGCGGTTGTCGTCGTGCTGGCCTGGTGGGGCTGGACGAAGCTTGCCGACAGCGGCCCCGGTGAAGGCTTCGTCAGTGGCAATGGCCGTATCGAAGCGACCGAAATCGACATTGCCACCAAGCTGCCTGGTCGCATCGAAGACATTTTGGTGCGTGAAGGCGACTTTGTATCGGCGGGCCAGCCGCTGGCCAGAATGCAATTGGAAACGATGGAGGCCCAGCTCGACGAGGCGCTCGCCATGCGGCAGCAGGCTGAGCAAGCGGTGACCGCCGCGCAGGCACAGGTGGCACTGCGCGAAGCTGACGTGATTGCTGCTCAGGCGCTCGTTGGTCAGCGTGAGTCGGAGCTCGATGCCGCTCAGCGGCGGCTGAAGCGTTCAGAGACATTGTCCCGGGAAGGTGCCGCCTCGATACAAGAATTGGACGATGACCGGGCGCGCGTGCGGGGCGCACAGGCGACGCTCGCGGCCAGCAAAGCACAGACCGCCGCTGCCCGCGCCGCAGTGGAAGTCGCAAAGGCGCAGC
This sequence comes from Methylophaga marina, assembly GCF_030296755.1. Classification (NCBI taxonomy): domain Bacteria; kingdom Pseudomonadati; phylum Pseudomonadota; class Gammaproteobacteria; order Thiotrichales; family Piscirickettsiaceae; genus Methylophaga; species Methylophaga marina. The sequence goes on along the minus strand of NZ_AP027741.1, from coordinate 2,694,617 downwards.
TTGTTGGCGCACAGTCTAATGTGGCAGCCGCCACAGCCAGCATCAATCGCATCGAAGCGGACATCCGCGACAGCGAACTGCGTGCCCCGCGCGACGGACGGGTTCAGGTTCGCGTGGCGCAACCCGGCGAGGTGCTCGGAGCCGGCGGACGTGTCCTGAACCTGATCGACCTGTCGGACGTGTACATCACCTTCTTCCTGCCCGAGACCGTGGCCGGCCGCGTCGCACTGGGCACCGAGGTTCGCATCATTCTGGATGCCGCGCCGGAGTTTGTTATTCCAGCGAGCGTTTCCTTCGTCGCCAGTGTGGCGCAATTTACTCCCAAGACGGTAGAAACCGCGAGCGAGCGGCAGAAACTGATGTTCCGCGTGCGCGGGCAGATTTCCCAGGATCTGCTGCGTGAACACCTGGATCAGGTCAAGACCGGGCTGCCCGGCGTGGCCTGGGTCAAGCTCGACGCCAATGCCGAGTGGCCCGAGAACTTGTCCCTTCGCGTGCCGGAGTAAGTATGAGCCACAGTGCGCAACCCATGACCGTTGCAAGCGTCAGACAGGTGCGCTTGCGTTACGGCAACGTCATGGCCCTGGATGGCATTGACCTAGACATTCCCGCCGGGCGGATGGTCGGCCTGATTGGCCCCGACGGCGTAGGCAAGTCGAGTCTGCTCTCATTGCTGGCTGGCGTACGTATCATCCAGGAGGGCACGGTCGAGGTGCTGGGTGGCGATATGGCCAGCAAAGCCCATCGCAAGCAGGTTTGCCCGCGCATCGCCTACATGCCGCAGGGACTGGGCAAGAACCTGTACCCGACGCTCTCGGTTGAAGAGAATTTGCAGTTCTTCGCGCGCCTGTTCGGTCATGGCTCTGCGGAACGCCGCCAGCGTATCGACGAACTTACCCGGGCCACTGGTCTGTTCACATTTCTGGAACGCCCGGCAGGCAAACTCTCCGGAGGTATGAAGCAGAAGCTCGGTCTGTGCTGCGCGCTGATTCACGACCCGGATTTCCTGATTCTCGATGAGCCAACAACTGGCGTAGACCCGCTGGCGCGCGCGCAGTTCTGGGATCTGATTGAGCGCATTCGTGCCGAACGTCCCGGCATGAATGTGATCGTGGCTACGGCTTATATGGATGAGGCGCAACGTTTCGACTGGCTGACGGCCATCGATGATGGCAAGGTTCTCGCTACTGGCACACCTCAGGAGTTGTTGGAGCGAACTGGTAGCTCGAACCTGGAAGATGCATTCATCCGCCTGCTCCCGGAGCATAAAAAACGCGGGTATGAACCGGTGGTAATTCCTCCCTTGCCGGAGGATGGCGCCGACGATATCGCCATCGAGGCCAAAGGGTTGACGATGCGATTTGGCGACTTCGTCGCCGTCGACAGCGTCTCCTTTCGCATCCGGCGAGGTGAAATCTTCGGATTTCTCGGCTCCAACGGTTGCGGCAAGTCCACCACGATGAAAATGCTTACCGGTCTGCTGCCGGCGAGTGAGGGCCGAGCATGGCTGTTCGGTCATGAGGTCGACCCGCATGACCTGGACACCCGACGCCGAGTTGGCTACATGTCGCAGGCGTTCTCTCTCTACAACGAAATGACGGTACGCCAGAACCTGGCTTTGCACGCTAAACTATTCAGTGTGCCCCCCAAGGACATTCCGGGCCGCGTTGCAGAGATGGTAGAGCGTTTCGGGTTGGTGGACGTCATCGACAGCCTGCCGGCCAGTCTGCCTCTTGGCATACGCCAGCGCCTGTCGCTGGCGGTCGCCATGGTGCACAAGCCCGAATTGTTGATTCTGGACGAGCCTACGTCCGGTGTCGATCCGGTGGCGCGCGATGCGTTCTGGCGGCTGCTCATCGAATTATCACGGCGCGACCGGGTGACGGTCTTCATTTCCACTCACTTCATGAACGAGGCCGAGCGCTGCGACCGCATGTCGATGATGCATGCGGGCAAGGTGCTCGACAGCGACGTGCCCGCCAGACTGGTCGAGAAGCGCGGCGCCAAAACCCTTGAAGAGGCCTTCATCGGCTACCTCGTCGAAGCCGAGGGCGGCACGGCGGCGCCGGCCAGCCAGCCCGGGGCCGCCGATCACGAGGAGCAACCATCGGCGGCGCCCGCTGAACACGGCGGGCACGGCTCTGGCGGATTCAGCTTGCAGCGCATGTTCAGCTATCTGTGGCGCGAGACACTGGAACTGCAGCGGGACCCGGTCCGCGCCACCCTGGCGCTGGGCGGTTCGCTGCTGCTGATGTTCGTGATCGGCTTTGGCATCACCATGGACGTCGAGGATTTGAGTTATGCGGTGCTCGATCGCGACCAGACCACGCTTAGCCAGAGCTACACGCTGAACCTGGCCGGATCGCGCTACTTCACCGAGCACGCGCCGATCGTCGACTACGAGGACCTCGACCGGCGCATGCGCAACGGCGAACTGTCGCTGGCCATCGAAATCCCCGCCGGCTTTGCCCGCGATGTGTTGCGGGGGCAGACGGTGCAGATCGGTGCCTGGCTCGATGGCGCCATGCCGCAACGCGCGGAAACCGTCCAGGGCTACGTTCAGGGCATGCACCAGCACTGGCTGCTGGCACAGGCCAGCGAGCGTGGCGGCGCCAGCGCAGCCGGCAATGCCAGCGTCGAGACGCGCTTTCGCTACAACCCCGATGTCAAGAGCCTGCCGGCCATGGTGCCGGCGGTGATTCCGCTGTTGCTGCTCATGCTGCCTGCGATGCTGACCGCGCTGGCGGTGGTGCGCGAGAAGGAGACGGGCTCGATCACCAATCTCTACGTGACGCCGGTCACGCGCATCGAGTTCCTGCTTGGCAAGCAACTGCCCTATGTCGGTCTGGCCATGGCGAACTTCCTGTTGATGAGCCTGCTCGCGGTCACCGTCTTCGGTGTGCCGGTCACGGGCAGCTTCTTCACCCTGTCGCTGGCCGCGCTGATCTTCTCCTTCGCCGCGACAGGCATGGGGCTGCTGGCCTCGGCCGTCACGCGCAGCCAGATCGCCGCCATGTTCTTTGCCATGATCGGCACCATCATTCCGGCCACCCAGTTCGCCGGCCTGATCGATCCGGTGTCCTCGCTTGAAGGCTCCAGCAAGTTCATCGGCGAGATCTACCCCGCCACGCACATGATCTCCATCAGCCGTGGCGTGTTCAGCAAAGCGCTCGGCCTGGCCGATCTGGCGGGGCCGTTGTGGTCGATGCTGCTGTCGGTTCCGGTGATTCTCGGTGCGGCCGTTTTGCTACTCAAGAAGCAGGAGCGCTGAGATGCGCAGAAGAAACGTTGCCAACATCTACGACCTCGGTGTCAAGGAGCTGTGGAGCCTTTGGCGTGATCCGATGATGCTCGTGCTCATCGTCTATGTGTTCACCGCGTCGGTCTACACCTCGGCCACGTCCATGCCGGAGACGCTGCACAACGCGCCCATCGCCATCGTCGACGAGGATAATTCGGCGCTGTCCCAGCGGGTTGCCTCGGCCTTCTACCCCCGCAGTTCACCCAGCCGGCCATGATCGACTATAGAGACGTGGACCCGGGCATGGACGCGGGGCTGTACACCTTCGCCCTGGTTATTCCGCCCAACTTCCAGCGTGACGTGCTGGCGGGGCGATCGCCCGCCGCGCAGCTCAATGTCGATGCCACCCGAATGAGTCAAGCCTTCACCGGCAGTGGCTATATCCAGCAGATCTTCACGGGTGAAGTCAACGAGTTCGTCAAGCGTTATCGCGGGACTGACGCACTGCCCGTGGACCTGGCCTTGCGCGCGCGCTTCAACCCCGCACTCGAGCAGGCCTGGTTCGGCTCGGTGGTGCAGATCATCAACCACATCACGCTGTTGTCCATCATCCTGACCGGCGCGGCGCTGATCCGCGAGCGAGAGCACGGCACCATCGAGCACCTGCTGGTGATGCCGGTCACGCCCGCGCAGATCATGCTCTCCAAGGTCTGGTCGATGGCCCTGGTCGTGCTGATCGCCTCCTTCCTGTCCCTGAATTTCATGGTGCGCGGCGTACTGAGCGTGCCCATCGAGGGCTCCATTGCGCTGTTCTTCGCCGGCGCAGCACTGAGCCTGTTCGCCACCACCTCGATGGGCATCTTCATCGCCACGCTGGCGCGCAACATGCCGCAGTTCGGCATGTTGATGATGCTCACCATCATGCCGCTGCAGATGCTCTCGGGTGGCTCCACGCCCCGCGAAAGCATGCCCGAGATCGTGCAGAACATCATGCTGATTGCACCCACCACCCATTTTGTGGAACTGAGCCAGGCCATCCTCTACCGGGGCGCCGGCTTGGAGACGGTATGGCAGCCCTTCCTGGCGCTGGCCCTGATTGGCACGGTGCTGTTTTTCCTGTCGTTGGCACGCTTTCGCAAAACGATCGGCCAGATGGCCTGATCATTTGATCGCCTCAGCCGGCCTGAGGAAATAGCCGCACTGGTGGCAATTATCGCCAGCGAGTCTGCAGGGTTTATGACCTGCAGTAATGCCTCGATGCCTGGCAGCGTCCCGCTACTGGCTGTCACCCCCTTGAGCCGACTTATCAGCAACTTGACCACCCCTATGGAGGAAACACCATGCAGTACTCATTCTCTGGCCGCGTAGCCCTGGTCACCGGTGCGGGGTCTGGCATTGGCGAGGCCATCGCTCGGCTTCTTGCGAGCAACGGCCTGAATGTCGTCGTCTCGGATGTCAGCGCCGACAATGCGCAGCGCGTCACCAGCCTCATCAATGCCGAGGGTGGCCATGCCGTGGCCAATGTGGCCAACGTGGCACGCATCGATGACGTTGAGGCTGCAGTGGCTTGCGCGGTCGATACATTCGGAGTCCTTCACTTTGCTGTCAACAACGCCGGTATTGGTGGCGGCCAGAGCCCGGTAGGGGAACTGGACCCTGCCGCCTGGAGTCGGGTGATCGATGTCAACCTGAATGGCGTGTTCTATGGCCTACGCCATCAGATTCCTGCCATCCTGCGCTCCGGGGGCGGAGCCATTGTCAATATCTCCTCCATCCTGGGGGTGGTAGGTGACGCAGCGAGCCCCGCATACGTCGCAGCCAAGCATGCTGTGACCGGTCTGACCCGGTCGGCAGCGCTGGCTTATGCGCCCAAGGGAATCCGGATCAATTCGATCCACCCTGGCTACGTGCTTACACCCATCCTGGATTTCCTGGATCAATCGGCCCTCCAAGAGATCGCTGGTCTGCATCCAATCGGTCGCCTGGGTACATCGGACGAAATTGCCCATGCCGTAGCGTTTCTGCTATCGGAAGGAAGCAGCTTCGTTGCGGGCGTCCAGCTCATCGCGGATGGCGGCTACACTGCGCGGTAGGTCTGACGGCGATGAGACTACAGACATTCCACACGCCGCGCTCCATGCCGAACAGGTATTTCCGCATGGGAGGGGAGAGTGCGCGATGACGATTGATGCCTTCCATGGTTTCACGCTCGCCATCCTACTGTTGTTCGTGGGCAAGGGCTTGGTTGCGCGTTGGAGCATTTTGCGCAGATACAGTATTCCGGAAGCCTTGGTGGGCGGGTTAGCCTGCGCCTTCGTTGTCTTCATCCTGCACTACGGGATGGGGATCACGCTCAGTTTCGATCTCGAAGCGCGTAATGCGCTGCTGCTGTATTTCTTTGCGGGCATTGGCCTGAGCACGGATGCCCGCACGCTGCGCCATGGTGGACGGCCCTTGCTAATCCTGTCGGGGGTGGCCGTCGGGTTCATGATGCTGCAGAACCTGGTCGGGATGGAGATGGCTCGCGCCTTCGGCCTGGACCCACGCACCGGGTTGATGGTGGGGTCGGTTTCTCTTACCGGAGGCGTAGGCACCACTTTGGCCTGGTCCGATCACTTCGTTCAAACCCTTGGCATTGCCCAAGCGCAGGAACTGGGATTGGCAGCGAACATGATCGGCTTGATCGCGGCCTGCACCATCGGTGGCCCGATCGCGAGCCTGCTGATGCACAGGCATCGGCTGCAAGCCTCCGGCGACAGCGCTTTGGAGATTGGTACGCTACATAGCGATGAGCAGCATGCCCAACTGGACTATTACGGAGTGCTGCTGGCATTGCTCTGGCTCAACTTCGCCTTGATGCTGGGATATGGAATCAATGCCTTGGTCGCGTACCCCCCGTCACGCTGCCTGACTTTGTAGGCTGACTACTGGCGGGAATCTTACTTCGTATGATCGGCGACTGGGTGAGGCCTAATGGGCACGGGCGCTTATGGAACTGGCCGAGCATGCAGCCAGGTCTCGCCCTGATCTCCGACATATCATTGGGCCTGTTTCTGACTATGGCGTTGATGGGGCTGCGGCTTTGGGAGCTGCAACCGGTGCTTGGATTCATCACGGTGGCAATGCTGGTGCAAACTTTTCTGGTTATCGCATTTGTTCTTCTGGTTGTGTTTCGGGCAATGGGTAAGGATTACCAGGCTGCAGTGATGTTCAGGCTTCGGCGGAATCGCGTTAGGGTCCACTGCCACCGCAATCGTCAACATGACGGCGGTCACTCGGGAGCATGGCGCTGCACGGGAGGCGTTCATCGTGGTGCCGTTGGTATGTGGGTTGGTCATCGATATTGCGAACGCACTGATAATCAGCCTGATGGCCGGTTAGGCAAAAATCGTGGAAGAGGAAGTCATCGACCCCGGTTTACTTCGTAGCCTGGTTCGAGACCTTAATAAGTTCATAGCGGGCGCGCTTGCCGTCACCACTTACGACTCTTGTGCCAGACCTTCCGTCGAGAATTGCCAAGAAATCTTCGAACTTGCCACAAATACCGCCAACTTCGGCGACGGTCAGTTTAGGTATGGGTTCGGCGCTGGCCGTGCCGAAATCACGGTGGATGGCATACACGTCGGTGAGTAGCAGCGGCATGAATGTTCGCTTTGCGACCTCACCGAACGATAAGTTCGCATCTATAAGATCTGGCGCCATGGCTCTGGCTGACAGGAGAAACGGTAGCTATTGAAAGTGAGGTCCTGGAGCCTTCCAGACTGCTAAAATTTCAGGTTCATTACGAGGTCTGTGACGAATCGATCGCGCCGAGTTATTTCATAACCTCATCAAATCCGTCTCTACCCTTCAGCAGCTCCAGAGGCCGTGCTCCCAGGTGACTATTTCGGGTCCGCAGCCAATGGCTGATTGCATCAGGATCCGCTCCCACTTTGGGTGCCTGTTCGGCGACAATTAGGATGACCGGTTAGCGACAACTATCTTGGCCGGTTGGGTGTAACAATTGGCCCCTTGTTTTCCATGGTGGAGCAAAGGGTGCCAGGCCAACACATAACCAACCGACAAGAGGAGCTGTTCATGCAGCACCGACAAAATGGCGCAAGCCAGGAAGTGGCTGACGCCAAGGCGGGTATTTCCGTTCGATCCGGACGACGCATCGAGACCTCAGCACAAAACCCCCGCGTTAACACCGAGCGGCAGTGGCGCACCCGAGAAGATCCCCTGGAAGCAGTGTGGGATACAGAGCTGCTCCCTTTGCTACAAGCCAAGCCTGATTTGACCGGAACAACCCTGCTTGATTACTTGCAGGAGCAGTACCCTGAGCATTACGACCAGACCATCTTGCGCACACTGCAACGCCGGGTGAAGCAATGGCGAGCACTGCATGGGCCAGAACGCGAGGTCATTTTTCGCCAGCAGGCTGTTTTGGCACAGCAGGGATTTTCGGATTTTACCCACCCGGATAACCCCATTACGATTCAGTCCAAGGCCTTTCCACACCTGCTCTATCAGTTTCGACTGGCCTACAGCGGCTGGCGCTCGGTCACCGTGGTTCAGGGCGGTGAGAGTTATGCGGCTCTGGCGACGGGGTTGCAGCGAGCCCTACAGCAGGCTGGTGGCAGCCCTGTTGAGCACCGCACGGATAGCTTAAGTGCGGCACGCAATAACCGTCAGAATGTCTGGACGGAGGCTTACAGTGAGCTGTGCCAGCATTACCACATGACACCCACCCGAAATAACCTGGGCCAGTCCCATGAGAACGGTGTGGTGGAGTGCGCCAACGGCTCGCTCAAGAAGAGGCAGGCACAACAGCTGTTACTGCGCGGCCACAATGACTTCGAGAGTATCGAGCAGTACCAGGAGTTTATCGATTGTGCTGCCGACAAACTCAATCGTCGCAACCGGACCCGTGTACTTGAAGAGCAGGCAGCCTTGCAGCCACTGCCGGAGTTTACGGCGGCGGAGTATCAGACCCTCCACCTCAAGGTGACACGCAGCTCAACGATCGAAGTCCGCCGCGTTGTGTATACCGTGCCATCACGACTGATTGGAGAGTCTGTACAGATCCGCCTGCACCACGACAAGCTCGTGTTGTTCGTCGGCCAGCAGCCGGCACTGACCTTACCCCGCGTGTATCCGAAGCCCGGTGAGAATCGCGCCCGCAGCGTCAATTACCGGCACGTGATCTGCTCGCTGGCCTCGAAGCCACAGGCCTTCCGTTACTCTCAGCTGCGTGATGACCTGCTCCCGGACGACAGCTACCGCCAACACTGGCAACTCGCGGATGAGCATCTTGAACCCCGTGAAGCCTGCAAATGGATCGTAACAACACTGCGACTGGCCTTTGAATACGATGACGAGCAATCGCTGGGGGAAGACCTGTTGATAGAGGCCCGGGCCGGCCGGTTCGCGTCAATTACCGAGATCCAGTCACGCTACCTTCGTGGCAATCCCGATCTCGAATTCTCAGCTTCAAGTCAACACACCCTGGTCAGTTATGACGACTTGCTGTCTTCGATCCGCAGCCAAGAGGCGTCGATATGACCGACTCCGTCGCCTTACTGCTTAAAGAACTCCGTCTGCCGGTCTTCCACCGTCACTATCAATCGCTCTGGGTGTCTACCGATATTGTGTGGCTCTACAATATCGGCATCAAATGCTGTGACGTGGATTCCTTTTGGGTGTCCTAACGCCTTTAGTCCAAAGTCTAAACGGGTTAATGCATCCATAACTTCTCCACCCGTACCACCTACACCAACTACTGCAATTTTGAGTCTATTCTGAATAAATGAATGGGGTACTAAAAATTTCATGAGAGTCTCCTGTCTTGTTAGTTAAATAAACACTTTCAGGTTCTCACGAAGTGACAATGACGCAAGTAGGTTAACCCCACTTATAACGTGATTGATGATGTCTAATACGGATTTTGAAAAGGGGTAGGAGAGCTATGTCTGAGGAGGATTGTAAGGCTAGTAAATATGAAGAATGGAATACTATTTAGAATGTTCAGATTTTAGACGTTTGTAGGTCACTCTGATCACCCAACCAAAAGTCAAAGAAGTAGATATAAACGCACCGATTACACCGGGACCCGGTTCCGTATAAACAAGTGTGATTAGTCCGAGCATAGGTGCAATGAATAGCATCAATGTGAAATAGAAAGATGCAAACGTCAGCTCAACTGTATTACACCCTTGATCCCTTATTCCCAAACTCATCAATATGCCCATGCTTGCGAGCATGGCGTAGAACAAACCAGCTATTGCACCAAGACAAAAAAAGATTAGAGCACCAATTGTAGTCATGACTATATGCCTCATGCTGTGTCTTAGATAGACGTTAGAGTATCAATTACTGGATGGACGTGGTAGTTATCTACTTAACCGGCATAAAGCAATATCCGGTTATTCATAGACTCCTGCAGCGTAGTCATTTTAAATGCCACCCTGAGCATTACATTAATCAAAATGTAGTGGTTTACTGATCCCGGACACCATTTTAGGAGGTACTATGACCTCCACAGAGGTGTTCAATGACAAAACAAAGAAGAAGTTTTACTCCTGAGTTCAAGCTGGAGGCAGCGAGTTTGGTGGTGGACCAGAACTACAGTGTTCCAGAAGCCTGCCAAGCCCTCGGTGTGGGTGAGTCAGCCTTACGTCGCTGGGTTAAACAGTTACAAGCTGAACGAGGTGGGCATACACCTGCTTCCAAGGCGCTGACGCAGGAACAGCAGCGTATTCAGGAACTAGAAGCGCGGGTGAAGCGCCTGGAGCAGGAAAAAACCATATTAAAAAAGGCTACCGCTCTCTTGATGTCGGACGAGCTCGGCTCTACACGCTGATAGAGCAATTGAGAGAGCACGGTAAGCTGAGCCTGCTTTGCCCACTGTTTGGTGTTGGCCTGAGTAGCTTTTATGACAGGCAGAAATGCCGGACACAGCCTGATGTGAAGCGCCTGCAACTACGTTCCAAGGTGAATGAATTATTTACAAAAATCCGGGGCAGCGCCGGTAGTCGCACCATTGTCGGCATGCTACGGGACGAAGCGATAGAGATTGGCCGCTTCAAGGTCAGACGACTGATGTCTGAGCTGGGACTGATTTGCAAACAGCCCGGCCCCCATGCCTATAAGCAGGCGACCGTTGAGCGGCCTGATATACCCAATGTGCTTAATCGGGAATTTGAGCCTGACCGAGCGAATCAAGTCTGGTGTGGAGACATTACCTATATATGGACAGGTAATCGTTGGCATTACCTGGCTGCGGTACTGGATTTATATACCCGCCGTGTGGTTGGATGGGCTATGTCGGCCAGGCCGGATGCTGACTTGGCCGTAAAAGCACTGGATATGGCTTATGAGTCGCGGGGTAAACCACAGAATGTGTTATTCCACAGTGATCAGGGTAGCCAATACAGCTCTCGAAAATACCGACAACGGTTATGGCGCTACCGCATAACTCAAAGCATGAGCCGCCGTGGTAACTGTTGGGATAATGCGCCAATGGAGCGGTTGTTTCGGAGCTTTAAGGCTGAATGGTTGCCAAGACTGGGCTACAGCAACTTAAGTGAAGCAATGCGTGATGTGAGCTATTACCTGATGGATTATTACAACTGGCAACGGCCACATCAATTTAACGATGGATGTCCTCCTGCAAAGGCGGAAGATCTGTCTAAATCCGTGTCCGGAATTAGTTGACCACTACACTATTGTACTTAAGTACAATTTACAACTGCACCTGAGATAAAAGTGCATACCTTCAAGAATAGAATCTATTTATTCTGATTTTATTTAATAGAGACAGTTATTATTTCTGAGACAAAGTATAGAAAAATCTGAAGTTATCTTGAACTAGCGACCGACCACATAACAACTTGAAATATCGGGTAACTGCCCTGAATTGAAACTGGTGTAGTAACTCCAGAATGTATTATCGATGGAACGTAATCTGGCGGGTGTATTTTCATTTCGGTAGCGTGCCAACTGACCTGGACCACCGTTGTAGGCGGCATAACTTGCTTTTATCAAATTATCATCACCACCCGGTTGTTCGTGCTCACCACGACGAATCGCATAATCAATCATATAGTGGGTCAGAATATCGATACCCGCATTCACGTTGTAGTCCACTTCATCAACCAGTCGGTCGAGGTCGTAAACCTTACGCCACACCCGGCCGTTGATTTGCATCATACCCACCGCACCCACTGCCGAGCGCAATACTTGGGGATTTTTAGTCGAACCAGAAAACTGGCGCCAGCAGGATTCTTTCCATGCTGTCGCCCGAACAAGTGGGTCGAGTCGCTCTGTCAGTCTGGCAGGCATTTTCTTATTCTCAGTCAGCCATTTCTTGGATTGTTCTTGTAATAAGCTGGCAACCAAATCGAGATAATCATCAAGGTTGTCGCGCTGTGGCACCATACCTTTTAAGGCTTCTGCAGGTGAGATGGTTGCAGCATGGGCGACTGGCATTAACCAAGTTCCTAATAAACTTACCGTCTCAACGAGACTCTGTGTCACTTCAATGGTAGGTGCAGACTTCTTTCCAGTATCAAAACCAAACAGGTCACGAAAATCTTCGTCCACTTCCAACGGCAATGGCGTAAATCGTGGTGGTGCAGTTCCAGCCAGTAATAAGCGAGCAAGTCTACGTAGGCCATCCCGAGTCATTTCCAGACCATATTCAGGTCCAAGTGCATCTAGTGCACGAAGCGCGTCACCACCAGCAATAAATGCAGCTAGTTTGTAATCGACTTCCAAGCCTGGCGTATCCATTCCTTCAAGCTCACTCATCAATGGACGTAAGCGTTCCCACGTGGTTAAAAATAACTCACGAACAGGATCAGACTCGGGGTCATCGGTTGTCAGCGCCTCAGCAATCGCATACCTTGCATCCAGCAAAATGGCGAGCAATTCCATTCTTAACACATGAGAGTCAGTTGACTCAGCCAGTACTGAAATAATCGTAGTCAAGAAGCCATCGAGTTCATCCTCAAGCGTTTGCCATTGTGCGGCTTCATCGGCATCTAAAACCGGCTCAGAATATTTATGACTCCGGTCAGATGCCCGAACCTGAAAAGCGATCCATGCTTTTAAACCTGTTTCTTCTGTCTGGAGACGTGAAATATGCGTGCGTTGCACCAAGGATTGCTCAACGCTTTGTGTGCTATTTGGCCCTAGTAACTGTTCTATTAAACCATCCAACTCATTAAGCGGCCCACCCAGATCAATTTTCACTGTTTTCATTCGTGGCAGCACCAAGGCATCCGCAATCACCTGTACAGGTTTGCTTAGAATACCGGGGCTATTATCGAGGCGTGATAATTCAATCGATGTGGGAATAAACTCTATTGCAAGGCCAGACTCGGTCACTTGAGGCATCAATTTTAATGCCAGACGCCCTTGCCATGGTGTTAACCCTCGGCAGGAACCAAATACTCGGACTCCGGTGGTTGCCGCTACAGCCATGTCAACCGACAGTTTGTCATCCTCTGTGGCCATCTTCATATCGGATAAATCAATGCGATTGCATGGATCTTGCCCGAGTGTCGCTTTACCATTCTCATCAAATTCAAGGACGCGACTTATCGCCGTTTGAAGGTGACTGGTTTCAGCCAGAAGCGGAATTTCAACTTCGCCCGCAGCCAATGCGCTCGAACTGTATAAAATGCAAAGCAACCACCCAATGCGTATCATCTGATATTCCAATGATTAAATGCGTCATGACTTGTCAGTCAATGCCTGAACCAGAATTTGGTTTGCCATATTATGCCGTTCTTTTTTCATAACGGATATGAATTTTATCGGTTCAATTCAATATAAAAACCGCATATCAAAAGCTAGCATCAGAGCTATCTTGTTAACCGTTACAGATCAAACGCAAAACGTATATTAACCGCATTCTCCAGTAATGAATCACGCTAATTCTGGCATCTTCCGTCCCTCAAACGTCGCCTCAAATCCAGCCAGACGTTTATGGATGGATTGCAACTCAACGATCGTCGCCCAGGAATTAACTAAGTATTGAAATGAACTTGAGACCTGCCCGAATGCCGTCAGGATTTGTTGTAAGAGACCAAACGTGATGGCACCGGCTGCAATGGTTGGTATCAAAATCACATAAACGAAAATATTATCGGCTTGCAGATAGCTGTAGCGGAAGATATCGAAATAGCAATAGTGAAAGTAAAGACGGAAATAGTTTTTCCTGACGTTGCCGAATAACTCTCTGAGTGTCGGTGGTTGAGCACGATCAGCATGGTCTTCACCATAAACCAGCTCTTTACGATAGGCCGCCTCCACACGCTGGTTTTTGAAATAAAGACCAGGCAACTTAGCACCGGCAATAGCCACCACCAAAGTACCGAAAATTGACCAGGCTAGCGCTGCATTAAACAAAGGTGCCGGTATTTGACCAATTAATGGAAACTCAGTGACATATTTCGATAAGGCAAATAACACGGGTAAGAAGGCAAACAGTGTCATCACTGATTCAATGATTTTGACCCCCAAGTCCTCAACAATGGAGGCAAAACGCATGGTGTCTTCCTGAATACGCTGCGAAGCACCTTCAATATTTCTCACTTCTTCCCAACGAGACACATAGTAATTATTCATCGCTGTGCGCCAACGAAACACATAATGTTTGACGAAGAAGTTTGTCATCACCAGCACAATAATGGCGACAAAAGCAATCGAAGCGAAATCTATAATCAGTCCATATAAAAGGTCTGAGGTGACACTCCCCTCCTTACTCAGTGCATTTTGCACGGCATCAAAAAACGGGCGTCGCCACTCGTTAATGGCGACCATGACCTGAACTGAAAAGTAAGTTGTAAAGAGAATCAGCTGGGAACCGACAACTGACCACCACTGCCAGCGATGCGGTGAATAAGTGAACCAGAACAAAGCAAAGACAGCAGAGACAAACAGGTAATAACAGTAAAACCAAAGGAACTGGGGTGTCACAAAAAAACCGACGCCGATAACGGGCTCGGTCTCACCATCCGGCAAATTAAATCCTAACCAACGCCCGATATCATCACCTAATAGATACCAAAAGGCCACTACAATGGCTGTCCAGATAAGTGCTGATAGAAAAAACAGTTTAGGCTGAGGGAAAAAGGAACGAAACACAGAGGTAAATCCTTAAGTAAAATTAACAGTTAATTATATCGGGCTTGAACCCAGCAAAAGACATTTTCGACCGAGATGTTATCGAATAATATCCCTATTTGTGCTTATCACTGCATCCATACAAGAACAGCGGTAGCAGAAAAACGTCATTTTGTGTTCGTACTAGCCTACAGGAACAACCTCTTCCACCGTGCATTTCCCACTCGAAATTTTTAGCCTATTTAGCTTTGCCTTACCACCAGATTGTTTCAGGCCCTGTCTAATCTCAAGCAATTGCTCTTTTTTCATGGCTTGTGTGTAGGGAATGGTATTACCGCAATAATGATGTAGTGTTTCAGTTGTTATTTCGCCATCTAGAACACGAGGCGTGTTGACCCCTTTAAATCTGAGCGTGAGATAAGGCACTTGCACGTCCAAATCACCTTCAAAGCTAAAGCCCTCTCTTTCCTGAATGACTTTTTGCTTCTCTTTTTCTCGTTGCTCAGCCAGTTCCTGTCGCGTCGCCAGCACGTCAAAATCAGTAAAGGTACAGTGCAACCGTTTATTGTTTAAATAGACTTGATGGACATTAAGCAGCCTGACCTTTGATCTCGAATACTGTTCAGCAAACGCATTCATTTCATCATACGAATAGTCCTTGTCGAGAAAATAAGTAGAGCATAAAGTATTTTTTGTCCCTGACATATTCACTTGCAATGGCATATCCGCGTCGAAGGCCCCGGTGTTGGTATAAGCTGAAAGCATTATTTTGTATAAACTTTCGTCGTGCCTGAAGAAGATTTGATCACCTTTCCAATACCCGTGAGCGGTAGCCATCACACCTTCAACATTGCCCAGATTTTCTTTTCGTATATCGCTAGCATGTGTATTAACCACACCTAAAGAAAGAAGTACGACCGGTAACAACAGTTTCAACATCACATATCCCTCTATTATTTATTCGCAGTTAACATCATAAGAAAGGTGTCATCCTTCCATATCCATTAGATTAAGCGTGTTTTATTAACTGAATGCTGAGGCTAGTTGAGCGAGCACATTAGGTGATCAATCTGCCTCTTTCATTTTGAATCTTACAACTAAGAAAAAGCCTATTTGCCATCAATCTATAACACATTTGCTTACAGTGTCATTTCTGATAAACATAATGGTTTAGGCGTACATCTAACAGTACTGACAGTGCCGAGCCCGCCAGCAATATGCACCAAACCGTAACCTTATGATTTATATGAGTTTGCACATTTCTCACTTACCATTAAAATGAAAGCATTGACTTAATATTGTCACCACACCATTAGCCAAAATAAAAAAGGACTCTTTTATGAAGCAAAAGCGATCAGATGTACCTGTCTTGGTATTGCTAGCTCTTTTAATGTGTTGTGGTCAGGTGAGCGCACAGGATAAAAGTGAGCGTTACTATAACGATTTGAATGACTTCATTTTGCATGAAGGCAAAGGATTCACCACCATGTCTTCCTTTTACTCATCAGGCAGTCAATGGTGCTCCCATCCTTATGTCAGAGTAGTCGTTGAGTACGACAATAAAGCAGTCAGACAGTCGGTTCTGACTTCTAACCCTGCTACTTACTTACAGCAAACCATCATTCCTGAAATCAAAAAAATATGTCCGAAGTTTCCTCATGCAGCCTTGTATAACAAACAGGTGATAGATTTTAGATTCAGGCCTAAGCAAGGTGGCATTGCTGATGAGCGTATCAACCCTGACAGATTAGGTTTTAATATAGATGATCAAGGTCAAGTAAAACTGACTAAAGATCTGGCCTATAGAAATTGGAAGGACGCCAATAAAGGATCATATGCGTTTGAACAAGAAAACCACAACAATACTAATCGGTCATTGATAACGGGCGTCGAAACGCTTATGAAAGCAGTGAATGTTGCTATTCAAAAAATCAAAAAACCACTGCAAACCGCTTTGCAACGGCGTGAAGATTACCAACAGTTCTTTGCCAATACAGCAAACCCAATTTTCTTTGAAGCACTCAACTTGAATGAAGATGCGATAGCTTATTTCAATTCTGCATTAACTCAGAATAAACAAGCCCTCTTATCTCTCAAAAATGCTCACGAGCACTACAGTGATTCATCAGGCTCCAAATCGAGCTTAGCTAAAGGTGCTCAATACATGGAAGACTTCAAACAATTTAGAAAACAAGCTAAATCATTTGAAGAAATGGCCTGGGAGAAAGCCTTACAAGGCGATAAAAAAGTGAAGGAAGGCTACCAGGAAGTCATAAAACAAAAAGAACAACAATAAGATGACTCAATCCTATAAAACAGATTACTCAGTAATAATACAGCTATGATTTCCATCACCCGAACAGAATATGCGTTCGCCACCATTGATGCCTCTATCCGTGAATGGGAGGCGATCAAAGCGATTGTTCGATACTGTGCTAACAATTATCGAAACACCGAATTACTATATCGTATCCCTGGCCCGGAAGAACAGCGGCTTGATAAGCTTCAGTCATTAAGTGAAATAATGGATCATGTCTGGGGGCTCCTCCGCATGAGGATATCTATAGAGATCAGCTTTTCCTGATCACTAATTGTATTACAGATACAGACGGTAAGGCCCTTCCTGATGTTGACGATGAATTGCATGCAAATTTAGCTGAGCAAATGTACAGCTTGGGCATTTACGATATTTTCGATGATGACAATGTCAGCGATGAACAATGGGCATCAAGGCAGATTGAGCGGTCAATCCATAATACAAAAACATGGATTATCAAGCTCCATGCCAAACAAACAGATAAAGCTGGACAGCCTTATGCACAACATCCTTTACGTGTACATATGCGATTACAAAAACTGTTTCCAGATCCAGATGAAGATGTGCGTCATGCCGCCCTGCTACATGATGTGATAGAGGATTGTGGCATCACTCCTCAGGCATTACGAGAGCGAGGTTATTCGGACAAGACCATCCACATTGTAGAGGCTGTCACCAAACAAGCTGATGATGGGCTAACGTATAAACAACGCATTCAACACCTGGCCAAGACGGGTCCACTAGGTGCAATCCAAGTCAAACTGTGTGACCTGCTCGACAATACAGATCCTGAAAGACTTAAATCCCTCCCTCCTGAGAAAGCAGCCTCACTTTCCAAGCGTTATTCAAAAGCCATTGAAATACTTCAGTCACACCTAGGTAACTCGGGTTAAGCAGATTCAATGAAAAAGGAACGGATAAATGTATGTATTCTCAAGCTTACTTAAAGGCATAGAAATGAAAAAATCAGCCAATGTGATGTACTCATTAATAGCGGTCTTTGTTGTCAGTTTCGGTCCGAAGGTGCTAGCTGAACCAAAAGAGCTGACATTTGAAGTTGAACCTGAAGTGATTAAAGCAAAGGCACGTGAGGGACAATTTCTACCAATCCCCGTGCTAAAAAAACCGCTGGATTACCAGACCTTCTGGAGAATGTACGATGAACATCTCAAAAAGCAAAAGGCGGGTATTCATATTGCCGTTATTGTTGACGCTAAAAACGAAAACTGGCCGGACAAAAACACCACGATGCACATTAAACAGGTTCACAACTTTGCTAAAAAAGCCATGACTGGTAGTAAAAATCCACAACAACCAGGCTACGCAGAATTATATGGTGCAAGAATCAACAAAATAATACCCGTTATCTATGATCCCAAAAACCAAAAACCAGCCTCAATAAAAATCGCTGATGGTCAATACAAGAACATCAATGTCCCCGTTTCAGTCAATGACATTATCTTGTTAATCAATGATTATAACCCTGCTGAGAAGAACAATGGGGCATTCATTAATACCGTTGAAGAATTACAAAACCATCTGGACGCCGATCTGAAAGAAGGTTGTCACATGATGTCAAAATCACAATATTTAGAACAACTACTAGTACAGATTAAGCAATTAGACTCAGAGCTTGACGATTTATATGACCACAGAAAAGAATTAAAAGAACTACAAGAGCAGTTACCTTATATTAATGAACATTAAAGTCTGAAGTTAGTCAGTCTAATCCTAAATCAGCTTGTAGTAGTTTACTCCCTAGACTCATAAGTCCTATCACTTAACTTACAGGACAGCACCAAAATATCTTCTTTTTTGAGATGATCAAAGGCAGCCTCTTTTAGATCCTTTGTCATGATTGACTGTTCAAAAGGCATCACTTTGCAATGATTTTCCTTAGCAAACGACGCTAACGCAGATGAGTCATCCTTATCCTTTTTCACCTGCAGAGCCAGAGCCACGCCAGGATTGACACAACACCCTATCCAATCTTCAAGATACTCATGATCTAAAGCCAACAACACCCCACCCAATACCGGAAGCTGCTTATTTACAATGTAGATATGATTGTACTCCGCAACAATATCAGGCTCATTTTTGATGATGCCATGTTGTTTAAGCGTCTCTAATGCTTTTTGAGTTTCTGATGATGCTTGAACGTTTTCCGGTGCGGCTTTAAGAAGAGATATTACAGCTTGCTCTGATGATGCCAAAGATATAAACGGAAACATCAAAAGCACAAATACCATCACCCTTTTCATAGACTCACCTCATCATTCAACTGCATAGTATTTTTCATATGCGCTTAGCTGGTCACAACAACAACGGCCAATGCATACAGTATTAGCACCATAAAGCCTTCAAAGCCAATATTGCCAATACCATTTCGCTTCCTACGCAATAAACCTAGCAGCAAAACCGTACTCATCAATAAATTAATGGTCAGTATGAATGCCGTGTCTTGTGTTGTGGCGTGATAGATTGAGCTATCTTGATAAGCAAAGTCAGAAAAGGCTAAAAACAACACATCGAAACTGTTTCCACCAATAATATCCCCAACAGCTAATGTAAGCGCTCCCATCCGCACAGCAAATAAAACCGTCACTAATTCCGGTAATGACGTCGCAACAGAAGTAAATAACGTCCCAACCACGGTTTCGGAAAGCCCTGTGATGTTGGCGTTGGCAATACCGGTCTCACCTATGCCATAACCAGCAAAAGCAATAGCCACAGTATAGCCACTAAATTTCCACCATAAAGTTGATAACTTACCTTCTGGGATGGATATCTCACTTTCTGGCTTGGTTTCTTTGGTTTTCGAAGCAAACCAAAGCGGTTGATGTTGAGTATCGGAAATCAAGCGTAAACCAAAACCATAAGCCAGTAATAAAATGATAGACACAGGATGAATGGCAAAAATAGTGACTTCAGGGCCGGTTAGCCCCACCAAGGCAATCGACAGCAGAGCAATCAACAAAGTGCATTGAACTAAATTTTCAAGCGAGGCCGCTGCGTGCTCCAAGTTAGCACGGCGGTAAATCATATCAGCGAATATTAAGAATGTCGTTTGTGCAGCAATGCCGCCCACCGCGTTACTGACAGCAAGATCGGCATAACCCTGCCAGGCAGTGCTCACAGAGGTAATGATGCCCGGCAGTGAGGTGGTTCCGCCCAAAAGCACGGCACCAAATAAGGCAGACCCTATCCCAGTACGTTTTCCCAAGGCATCAGCTAACCGAGTGATACGCACACCAGCAAATAAAATAATAATGGTACAAGTAGCGAAGCTGATGTAGGTAGCGGCAGGCCATCCCACGAACAAATCAATCATGAGAGAGAAAAGCCTGTTAATTTGATTGTGTTATTTCGCACTTTCCGCACCTCATATGAGCGTTAGCTTATTGTGTGAAATGATGAATACTTGATTAAGCGATTAGTTTACGTATTGATTTTTAAGGACCAGTCAGCATCTTTGATAAACACCGCTTCTACTAGTATGCAGACTAAACCTCTTTTATGTTAGCCCTATCAGTGAAGTAGTTTGAATATATGGCTGTACGGCGCTCCCTACCCACATAATAAATGACCAACAGGCTTTTCTTAAAAATTTTACTGGCGAGGAAGATCAGAAGACTTGTATTTGACCGGTACCACTTCCTCTCCTTTCTTGTTTATGTAGCCCCATAAGCCACTTTCGAGTGCTTGGTGGCCATCTTCCATTGGCGTCAGAACACAACCGTTACAGACAAGGGCCAAACCGTCATGAAATGGCCATGCCCAATCATAGTCAGGTGAAAGTACCAACTCAAAATGCTTATTATAGAATTCGATTTTCCCGTTTTTCTGGGAGCGAATTAATCCTTCTCGAAAATAATCAGCACCGTTATCGTAAAACATGACAGGCAGAAATCTGCCATCAGGTTTCACGTAGAAATACTGACCAGAGGTAAAAAATACCTCCAAATCTTCAGTTCCAAAATGAAGTCTCTCTCTATGCTCTTGTGATATTCGCAACACACCAGCGGCATAAGAAGCACAGCTATCAAACACTTCCCATTCTGGATATTGATATTGCTCAGTCTTCTTTGGAATATAACCACAAGTTCCAAAATCTTCGGCCTGCACTGAGCCGATAAATATCAAGATGAATATTGAGATGACTCTTTTCATAGACCTTATAACCCCGGTCCGCAAAGGTCAGCGTTAGCGAGTCCAGGCCGCGCTTCTTACAGCTGATTTTGCCTACCTTTTAGGTGTGTTTAAGTACATATTTATTAAATAGTTTGATTATGCCAAAAAATAACCCGACATAGATAAAAGAGAATATGAAGCCGGTTATTGGTACGAAAGTTCGTCCTGTATCTTGAATGTAACGATTCATTGCTTCTTCTGCGTCAGAGGTAAACTCAGCATCGGAAAAACTTCCATCTCTGTCTATATCGTAAGAATCAAGCTCTTGTTTAAGTTGATAATTGGTAAGCTCGGCTAAACCAACTATGAACACATAAAGAATGACGAAACTAATACCTGCAAGTTTACCTAAACCTTTTACAGGTAAAAGATTTTCTTTAGATAGTACATAAACTACAAACGGCGACCCGAATAAAAAAAGTAGATAAAGTACAGCTTCAATTTGCATAGTTAGAACACCTAAGGCCTGTGTTCATGGGGTCTGCCACTGAGTTCAAGCAAAGGGTCAGCTTACCAATCGAGCCTGACACCATTGGTCTTATGCCCATTAAGCAACTTGTTATACGGTAATGGCTAACATGCGTTAAAAGGGGGCTCTGTGCTATAAAAATATGCCATTGCTATTTTTAACCCCATCCAACCTTCGTATGTAAACATTTCTTGAGGTGCATTTAAAGGAGAAGCTATATATTCATACATAGGATTGTTTTCATTAATATCACCTATATCAATGAACTCCCAATTCTCTTCAGCCATTTTCATTTCGGATTTAATAGTTTCAATATCTAAGCGTGTTTCCGCAATGAAAAATAATTGAGGTTTTCCACCTCGAACAAGCTCTCTGGTAAAAGCAAGAGGGATAAGGTCATATTGTTCTGGTTTCAATCCTATCTCACTTTCTATTTCTTTCTCCATACCTTGGCTGAAAAAATCAAATGATAGTGTATTTTTAATATTCTCAGACTCATCCCATGCAAAAACACCTGATGCGGAACAATGGAACTTGCCCGTACCTTCAACCATTATTGCCTGTTCAGTTCCTCTTATAGGTACCAGTACTTCTTTTGTATCTGGATTAACGAGGATAGCTGCAACACCCAAAGTATTTGCAAGTATTGATGACATAAGTGGAGGGAGTAATCCATTATGAGCTTTTTCATAATTATTTCTAATCGTTAATGACTCATCTTCACCTAATACCCCTGAAGCCCAATCTAAAGTTAAGTTAGTAGCGATTTGATCAAAATAGTTTGCGGGTTGAATGTAAACCTTATTTTCAGTTAGATCGAATTTAGTGATACGAATTGAGTAATCATTTTGCCACTCACCTGATTTTTCATTAAACCTAATTTTCTTTAATTCTTTAAATAGATCAACTGCTTTTTTTGAGTGCTCGGTTAAGTAATCTGGAGGTGTGAATTTAGCGTCTATAAAAACAACATCCAACTCATCGACATCTTTTCCATACGAAAACCCTTTATTTCCTCTCTTAAGAGGTATAGTTTCTGCATACGGTGAACGGCTAAATTTATACTCTTTTTCTAATTCATATTGATTATAAAATTGAATTAATTTTTCTGTTTTAGATTCAACAAAAGAAGTTTTTAAATCTTGGGGATTAAAACCAACTCTTGTTCTCTTCATTTTACCTTTTTCACTCAAGGGAATATTTGCAGCAAAGCCACCTACGATTGGTACACTTAATTGAATAGTAGGGTTTTCATCTTTATACCGTTCCCAAAACCTTTTCAAACTTCCGATCACTGCTTTCATTGAAACTCCTTGATATTAGAATCTGTGTAAAGTACCAACGGAATCAGAGATTACCGATGTACCGATAGGGTCAGACTCTGTACGATCCCCACAAAAATTATAGCGTTTCAAATAAGTAAGCACTTGATAAATGAAGTGCCCTGACAGACTTCATAAATTCTCTTATATTCAATTTCGCATATTTATCAGCAATGACTCTAAAACCAATAAAGGGTAAGGATAAAACCGAATCTGTCTTCAAACTATTCGCTTGATATTGACGATGATGCTGTGTTTGCCGGGCAGCTAATCCAATCACCATTAGTATCCAGTGGGTAATCGTTGTCAGCAGAATTAACACAGATAATCTCTCTTTATGTGTCGTTTTATTGTATTCAAATCCCTGTCCAAATCGGTGGCTTTTCATATCTCTAAAACCTTCTTCTATTTGCATGCGGTAACGATATATTTTGGTGGTTTTAACCGCCAAGAATGCACTATGACTTAAAGAGGTCGCTAACAGCCAAGGATCATTGGCTGATTTTCTGTGAACCCGATGTTGTTTCGATTGACGCTCACAACCAGCATGGTTAAACACTTTTCTTCCCGTTGATTTTTGCTTAACAATAACCAAGTTACATGGCAATGGGTTTCGTCTTGCAATCGCCCCCTTCAGGAGTTTTGGCCGCTGTGTTGCTTGCTTATATAACTGAGTAATACATTGCCAATGTTCATTATCCACACTATAAAAATTTGGCAGTCGAGCACAACCAACAAAGTCCCAGCCCATTGCTAAAACGGCTCGAAACCAGGGTGTTTTAAATCCTGCGTCCGTCACAATAATCGGTTGGCATTGCTGATCAAGTACGTCAGCGAGACGACTCAGAAATTGACGGTGTGTTTTAGGTTTTTCTTTGGTACTTAGATCGTGTACTTCCTCATAAAGACATAAACCCCGACGGTGTGATACCAAGGTTGCCCGAAGCAGAAAGTGACCTTTATGCTCATCTAAATCACACTTACCAACTCCCTCGCATTCGCAAAGAGCTGCGCGAGCCTCCCCTAGCAGGGCGATAGTGATTTTCCACTTCTTCTCTAATTCTGCTCTGAAGCTCATAAGACAGTTAACGCCAGCCGTAACCAGCGCATTTGTAGTGAGCGCAGCGAACGAAAAATGCGTCCGAGTTGACGGCATTGTTAGGTTTCAAATGCAATCTCTGCCTCCATGAACGTTACGGCATTTCCGTATAGAACGACTCGATCGGCTTTGACTTCACATTTGAGGCTACCACCACGCTTAGAGACTTGCTTGGCGGACAGAAAGTTTTTCCCAAGTTTCCCAGCCCAGTATGGTGCAAGCTTACAATGAGCGGCGCCAGTTACGGGATCTTCGGGAATGCCGATCTTGGGGGCAAAGAAGCGACTGACAAAATCTACATCAGTACCTGTTGCAGTAACGATAACACCGCGCAAATCGAGCTGCGCAAGTAAGGCTTGATTTGGGGTGATGGCTCGAACGGTTGTCTCGCTATCCAACACGGCCACGTAATCGTCGGCAGCCAGCAACTCGATAGGGTGCACGCCAAGGGCTTTAATAATGGTTTCGGAAACCTCGCATGGAGTTGGCGGAAATGCTGGGAAATCCATTTTCAATTGATTGCTATCCTTTTCAACACAAAGGTTGCCACTACGCGTCTCAAAGATGATAGCCGATTCGGTATAACCAAGAATTTCGAAGATGACATGGGCCGTTGCCAATGTGGCGTGGCCACATAGATCAACCTCCTTGACCGGGGTAAACCATCTCAGACGAAACCCCTTTGCTGTGGGCACGAAGAATGCAGTTTCCGACAAATTGTTTTCTTCTGCGATAGCTTGAAGCAAGTCATCGTCCAGCCAGCTTTCCAAAGGACACACCGCCGCCGGATTGCCCTCAAATGGTCGGGATGCAAAGGCATCAACTTGGTATTGTTTTATTTTCATGTCCGGTAGTGTGTGATGGGAAACCTAACAGTGTGTTTTATGAAGCCGTTGGCTTCATAATAAATATTAAAGAAGTCGCTTCATAATTCGGATTTAAAATTCTCAACCATCTGTTTTTTAATGAAATGTCGATTAATTTTTTTGAGAAATAGAGCCAAAAAGTTGAACTAGGTTGGAAAATTAGAGCCAAGACTTTGTTATCTTTGGAATGAATTTGTTTCACGGAAGAGGCAATTAGCATGGCAAAATCTCCATTTTTGAGTTCAATCGAATCCTTCATGCTGACGAGACGATGTAGTCGTTAAGCTCACCAATCTCGATAATATTGGACTGAATATTTCACAATTTGTGATACTAAGCAATAAAACGGAATAAATTCACTCTAGCTACAATCATTTACTCCTCTAAATTTGAAGCTTCCACAACCTCAAGCTACTATCTGATTTTCTCCAAGAAAAATACTTATGAAACGAAGCAAAGAAGACGCAGCTAAAACTCGGCAGAAAGTGATTGATGCAGCGTTAAAGTTATTTGGTCAGCGTGGTTACAGTGGCACAACATTACGGTTGATTGCTGATGAGGCGGGTTGTTCTCGTGGGCCGATTTACTGGCACTTTGCTAATAAAGAAGAGTTATTTGAAGAAATTTTGGCCTATTCTCAGGCACCATTAGAAAAACTGATTGCTCAGTGTGATGACAGTCAGGAGCCCGTTGAAGCAGCCAGTAATTTTGCTCGCCAATGGCTGAGTTTATTGTTTGATGATGCATATTACCGTCAGTCGTTTGAAATTTTGCTGAATAAAACCGAATACACGGAATCGGTATCGCCATCACTGGAGCGTGAACGCGCCTTAACGGTATCGCTCATCACCACCTTTGCTAGTTTTGTTGAACGCTATCGCCAGCAATCAGATAGCAAAGCCAGTGCGGATAGCCAGGTGGTGGCTATGTCCATGTATAGCTATCTGATGGGTGTAACGCAAAGCTGGATGGTAAACCCTAAGCTCAATCAGCTTGAGGTGAATATCGAATTCTATGTCACCGAGTTTGTGCGTTTATTACAAAGCCCTCAGTGACGACCAAGGGCTTTGGTTTTATCAAAACGCAGTCAGAAAACTTAACGCATCCACACCGACGGCTCTGCCCTCTTTTAATGAGGTGGTGACTTCATCATCACCGTATTCTTCAGCATAAATACGTGCGACACGATGCTTGTGATAAGAACGAGCTTGTTCCCAGAATGTCAGCGTTTGTGGTGCGACTTTTTCACCCATTTCTTTGTGTAAAGCCGGCAGCTCATACCAGTTCAATATGGGTTTCTGATGATGAGCATTGTGATAGCAGAAATTCAGCACCAGCATATTCAGCCACGGATAACGGTGTGACAATAAGTTGCTATAGGTATTGGCCTGCTCGTACTCAAAATCACGACGATGAGGGAACACGGCATCAGGATCATCCAGATTAAAAATCACTTCATAGTTATGCTGATAACAGTCCATAAAACGAAGTACAGTGAACAACACGCATTGAGCAACGGCGTATAAGACAAACGCTTTGACACTAATCAGCAACACCGCCAGCAATAACGCGCCTCTAATTAATACCACCGTCAAAACCCGACGTTGTTGATCACGCTTTGATTCAATAGCCCATGGTGCAAACACCAGCATAGTGTGCATCATAATTTCAATGGCTGGTATGTATGCCCACTCCGCTGCTTTGACGACCTTTTCCATAACTGGATGTCGTTTTAAAAAGCTACGGTAATCCCATACTACGGGATCACAGTTATCGACATGATGACGCATGTGTTTATAACGAATATCTTCAAAGCGGCCGTAACAACTGCCGGTAATCCAGTTAAGGACTTTACCGAGTTTGGCATTATCCTTATTGTCTTTAAATAAGGCGTTATGACCACATTCGTGTAATAAATAAGCCGCGATAATCATGCCGTGGGCACAGGCCATCATGCCCAGAATATTGATTATCCAGTTATTGGCAAACATCGCTGCCCAGCCACCAAAGTAAGTGACGGTGATATAGACCAACACACCGATACTATATTTTGCCCCAGCGGGATCACGTAGTTGGAATGTTTTAGCCATGTGACACCTCAGCTAACTTGGTGGCTTGTTTCCATTGCCCGAAATGCTGCTGCTCGGTGTGACCAATCCAGCTATTGATTTGCCAGAGGTCTGCAATGGGGGCATTAGTAAATGGCAGATGGTGCAAATAACCATCTGGTCCAAACTCTGGGGTCATGGTGGTTTCTGTATAACCACGATCTCGTTGAGCAGTCCAAATGGCTTCCCAGCAACGTTGATGACTTTCTAAAGCCGCTTGATATTCGGGTGCTGCAGGATGTGGTACTTGTGGCCCCTGGTCATACCCTACCCGACTGTGAATATGATGAGCATGTTGAGCGGCTAGTTCGATGGCATCCCATTCGCTATCCATCAAGCGTTCACTGACCACCACCCAATGACTAAAATCACAGGTAATCTTGATATCTGGCAGGTGTTCTAATATCGCCATGGTATTCCATGGGCAATAAAAGCTGCGGCCTCGGTGTGTTTCAAACGAACATAACACACCATGTTTATCTGCAATATCCATGGCGGCTTTGAAGAAGTCGATACTGGTTTGAATCGGCCAGGCATCACAGCCACCCATCACATTCACAAATTGGGGTTTTAGCGATTTACCTAAAATGATTTGTGATTCAAGATCAGCGAGATGTTCTTCCACACTGGCACGACGTCTCGGTACATAAGACCCTGCGGTGCAGATTTCTTGAATCCATTCAATATTGTGTTTTTCAATCGCTGCTTGCAGTGCTGGGAAATGGTTTGGATCGTCATGTTTGGCAGGTGCTTCCAGACCTGAGAACCCAGCCTCTTTTGCCATGGTAACGGCTTCTTCAATGGTACCGGTATGACCCCAGACTGTTTTGAAATTCTTTAGCTTCATCGTCATCTGTACGGTCTCTTCATTAATAAAGTAAGATGAATGCAGCAAACAACATGCCAAAATGTATGTATAAATATCAATAGCCATCAATGCCTTATCATGACTTACATAGCAGAGAGTGCCTTGTATCTGATAATTTAAAAGTGGAGATGAAGAAGGTCTTTATTGCACTGGGTTTGTGCTGGCGATGATAACTTTTGGGGCGATATCAAAAAGCAAAGTGAAATTGAAGTGATAATAAAACTTTACCTTTCTAAACCCGCATTAACCTATGTCAGCAATAGAATTGATGAAACACTTTGCTATGACTATGGAAACACGCTTAATGACTAAGTATTTGATTATTACTTTTGATTTTTCAAATGACCCAAACGCTGAAAAATCTTTGCCAGCATCAGCCAGAAAAATTCAGTACCAAGGTAAAACCTATTTCATTGTTAATAAAAACGAGTATTTACGGCTCACAGGTAATCATATTGCTCGTTATCTGGTATCAAACCCGGTGCCAAAAAATAACTTTTAAAAGGAGTTTTTATGCATAAAGAATGTATATCAGGCGTTTTTATCACACTGCTTTTTGCCATGATGGCCCCATCTTATGCTGTTGATGACAGCATGGTGCCTAAAGAACTGGAAGACGCAATGAAGTCATGCCGTGATTCTGCCCAGGGTAGTGTTGAATCATTCGATAGCTGTATGGAGCAAAAGGGATTTGATGAAAAGCCACAGTCATCTGTACCTGCACCATCTAAAGAAGTTGATGAACAGCTGCAATCAGCCGTAAAAGACTGCCATGAAACTAGCAGTGGTAACCTCCCCGCTTTTGAAAATTGCATGGAACAAAAAGGCTTTAACAAACCAAGAATAGAAGCGCCAGACTAAACTCAGACTCTCCAGCACGACATGGATGTCGATTTTTGCCACTTTGCGATATTGGTCTATTCAGATCTCACTAGTATTGATAGCAGAAAAACAATACGACGAGGTCACTATGAATCACGCATTAGAAACATCCTATAAACCCGAAACAACACCTGGCGTTAAAGCCATTCACCCACTTGATCCATTAACGATAGAAGAAATTGCTATCGCTTCTGATTTACTCAGAAAAGAAAAAGGCTTGGGTGCTGAGTGTCGTTTTCCTTATGTGCAGCTTGAAGAACCGGCAAAAGCGGAAGTATTAGCTTTTGAAAAAGGTCAGCCATTTTCACGCCAAGCCTTTGCGGTGGTACTGGATAAAGCCACAGGTGATATTCATGAAGCGATGATTGATCTTAATACCAACACCATTACACGCTGGGAACAGATTGATCCTGAAGTGACTGGTCAACCCGCCATCATGATGGAAGAGTTCTTCACCTGTGTCGATATTGTTCAGGCTGATCCTGGTTTTATTGAAGCGGTGAAACGCCGAGGCTTAAGCGATAAAGATATTGAGACCATTCAAATCGACCCATGGTCATTTGGTTATTTTGGTGATGAAGAAAAATACCGTGGTCGACGCTTAATGCGTGGTGTGGCTTTTGTGCGTGATGATATTGTCGATAATGGTTATGCTCGCCCTATTGATGGTCTGGTGGCGATTATCGATTTAAATGAAGGTAAGGTCATCGAGCTATTAGATGATGGTCAGAATATTCCCGTCCCTAAAACTAAACACAACTACGACACCCCATCACTCGCCAAGCCACGTGATGATCTTAAACCTCTGCAAATAACTCAGCCGGAAGGTGTGAGCTTCACTGTTGATGGCTGGAAAGTGAACTGGCAGAAATGGCAATTCCGTCTGGGCTATAACCCACGCGAAGGTTTAGTACTCAACCAATTAAGTTACCAGGATGGTGATCGTCTGCGCCCGATTATTTATCGTGCCAGTATCAACGATATGGCGGTACCCTACTCTGACACCAATCTGAACCACTATTGGAAATGTGCGTTTGATGGCGGTGAATATGGTCTTGGCCGCCTGGCTAATCAGCTTGAGCTGGGCTGCGACTGTCTGGGCGCGATTCGCTATTTTGATATTCCAACCGTCGATGATAATGGCGTGCCATTCTTGATGAAAAATGCCGTCTGTATGCATGAGGAAGATTACGGCACCTTATGGAAACATTACGAGTTCCGCAGTGAAACCTATGAAATGCGTCGCTCACGTCGTTTGGTTATCAGCTTCTTCTGTACTGTGGGTAACTATGATTACGGGTTTTACTGGTATTTATATCAGGATGGCACCATTCAACAAGAAACTAAACTGACCGGTATTATTCAGACAGGCGCATTGGTTCCCGGTGAAAAACCTAAGTTCGGTGGTATGGTGACACCCGAAATCTATGGGCCTACTCATCAACATTTCTTTAGTGCTCGCCTGCATATGATGCTTGATGGTGAAAATAATTCCGTGGTCGAAACCAACTTCACGCCCCGCGAAATGGATGAAGATGAAAACCCTTGGGGCAATCTGTTTAATACAGAAGCTACCGTGTTAAAAACAGAACTGGAAGCGGCTCGTGAAGCCAATGGTCAAACCGGCCGGTTCTGGAAAATTATCAACCCCAACAGCATCAACGCCGTGGGTAATCCGACCGGCTATAAACTTGTGGCTGAACATAATCCAGTGATGCTGGCTCATGATAATAGTTATGTTGCCAAGCGGGCTGGCTTTGCCAAAAAGCATTTATGGGTAACGCCTTATGATCCGGCCGAGATGAATGCGTCCGGCTTTTATCCTAATCAAAATAAAGGTGAAGGTTTACCGTATTACGTGCAAAAAGACCGTCCGATTGAAAATACGGATATCGTGGTCTGGCATACCTTTGGTCACACACATGTATGTAAACCAGAGGACTTCCCCATCATGCCAGTGGAGTATGTTGGCTTTACCTTGAAACCCAATAACTTCTTTATGGGTAATGCGGCAATGGATGTGCCTGCTGAAGGGAATAACCATAGCGTTGATACCGTGACCGGTTCGGTAAAATCTGGCTCAAGCTGCTGTTCTGAATAGTCAGATGTGGTTAGTTTCAGTGGATTTATTGTGCAGCGTGATAGTCATTATCACGCTGCAACAATGGGCTGTTAAGAAAAACTTACTGGCGAAACCGGGCATATTTCTCACTGGTAACCTGGTATTTTTGCTTGGCATGCTGCCGTGGTTTGATGACTTGGCTCGTTATTCGATTAGCTTGCACAGTTTACAAAGCGTCATGGTGCATCATTTTGCCCCATTATTATGGATTGGCGCTTTACGTCATAAAGAGTCATCCATTACCAGAGCACATAACACCTTATCGCATTGGCCTACTACGTTATTGATGAGCATTTTTGCAGTATTGACCTGGGTATGGATGTTACCGTCATTCCATCCACTGTTAATGCAGAGTGCCATTATCTATAGCGGTATGAAATGGTTAATGGCATTAAGTGGGCTGGCCTTATGTTTATCCATGCTCAGTCACCATCAAAAATCATCTTATTGGCAGAAATTAAATAATGTCACAGTGGTGATGCCCTTATTACTCTGGGGGCTGTTGATGTTTATCTTTCCCACAATGTATGCCGATACACATACCAGCCATCATCATATGATGATGAGTCATCTACCCGCCTGGCTTCAGCTATCACCCATTCAGGATCAATTTATCGGTGGTCTGCTCTTTATTGTGTCGGGTTTCCTTTACTGGCAATCAAACTCGATCAGCGTAGCGTTTACGCGTCATGCTCGGCGTTTCTCCAAATAAACGACGATATTCCTGAGAAAAATAGCCCATATGGAAAAAGCCATAATTAGCTGCCACATCAGTGACTGAAAGACCACTTGTTATTAGTTCACGTTTGGCTGCATTGAGCTTTACGGCTCGCAGATATTGCATTGGTGAAGTGCCTGTCGCTTTATGGAAACTATAATTCAAGGTGCGGTGTGGGATAGACAAGGCCTTGCATATATCCACAATACTGGCACAACTTCCTTCACTGGAGGCCACATACTCATGACAACGCTGCACAATGTAGTTGTGTTGATTGCCCAGACGTTTTAACGAGTTGTTATGCGTTTCTTCGCTTTCGTAAATAGTCAAAGCAAACTGGATTATTTTATCCTCTATCGCTTTGAATAACTGTTTAGCATAGGTCGCAGTCTTATTCACAGTTCTCAGGTTATATACGAGCAAAGCCAGATCATGGCGTAAGGTGTTGAGCATGTCAGCGTCCATCTTGACACCGTAACTTTTTTAAACCCAATCAGTCGAGTATAAGTATCGTGACTCAACAGTTCGGCAAATGTCTGTTGGTCAATGGAAACAATGCTGTAGTCGAGTTGGGCTGGCCCCACAAAGGAAAAGTCGCTTTCATACGGTAATAAGGTAATACCCGATGACAAAATCTGACGTGCTTGTTCTGAGGCATCACTCGCTTCAACATGATGTGGAATCATCAAACTGATTTTACCCTTCGGCGTATGCGTATCCTGAACCACACTTTGCTTCATGCGTTCTCTAAACACGCGAACCGAATCCAGCTGAATATCTTCAAGAAAGCCTTCAAACCGCCCCGCACTTATTTGATCGTATTCCTGTGGCCAATTTTGTAGGGAGTGAGCATGTTGATTCACATCATCAAACGTAGCGGACTGACTGAACATGATGTAGATCCCCAGAATGGCTAAGAATAAGAGATTAAGCAAAAAATGAACCGCTGTTTACTGAGGCAAAGTGCAATGGCTACTCTGGCATTATTAATTCAATATAATCAATAACTTTGAGTTTATAAGCAAAGAGTTTTATCAATATAGATGAGAGCGCTTATCTTAATAAGCCTGCCCTTATTTGGAGCATTTCCCGCTAAGTTGATAAAAATGGGGCATCATCAAAAGAGGATGCCCCACTGTTAAGCATGTTTATTTTTTATTTTGAGTAGCGATGCAGTTGATTGAAGTATTCATCCAGTAAGTCATCAATGGCACTGACTACCTGAATACTGGCATGCTCCATCGCCGACAACATATTGAGTGTTTCTGCTTTATCACCATTCGCTGCCGCTTGAATCGCCGCTTTACCAGAAACATGAACCTGTTCATGCGGTTTTTCGATAGATTTATAGTTACTAAGTGATACGTACTCACTGGCACCCGCTCCGCGATAGTACCATTCGCCCAGTCGACATTGAGTGTGATCGTTTACGGAAAATTGATAATTCTCAGTATCGATAGCGGCATAAATCTGATTTTTCCAGACAGCGTGATCTAACTTCACCGTATTGAGAAATGAGGCCGTTGATGCCATCAGAATAATCTTTTGCATTTGATTTGAACGCTGTAGCACTTCACTCACTACAGCCCCAATTTGTTCTGATGAGGTCGATACTTCACGCGCACCTTCTTGATTGTCCTGCACCATGCCTTTGATATTACTTGTCTGATTTAGAACCTGACTGACTAATGATTCAATCTTGTCACTGGCATCATGGGCTTTTGAGGCAAGATTTCTGACTTCATCGGCAACAACAGCAAAACCTCGACCGGCATCACCGGCCCTGGCGGCCTCGATCGCAGCATTTAACGCAAGTAAGTTAGTTTGCTCTGAGATTTCTTGTATGGTGGCCACCAATACATTGATATCGTTAGCTGTTTTATCTAGCACCCCAACAACTGTAATACTCTCATTTGCATGAGCATTAATGGTTTCAGCTCGTTGATTTAATTTCTCAACGGCTTGTGTGGTCTGAGCAAAAATCTCTTTTAACTGATCCAGCGTTTCTCTCTCTTCCCTAAGACTTGTTGCACTCTGTAATAATCCATCACGGACAGTTTGAAGCATCTTGCCGCCTTCTAACTGAACACCTATCAGTCCTTCATCCTGACTGAGCTGGCTTTTTAAACTCGCTATTTCACTCTCTTTTTCAGCTAGCTGGGATATCAGCTCATTTTGTTGCGTTTGATGTTGTTTTTCTCTCTCTTTCAGTTCTTGCTCTAATGCTGCTATTTGTTGTTTTAGTTTTTTTGAAAACACAGTTAATTCATCCTTAAAGGTTCATTAAGTAACGCTCACAAAACACTACTAAGTTTTATGAGTTATAACCACAGACAGTTCGGGGAGTAAACGGGCAAAAAAATAAACGGGGCTCGACTCATGCGCTCATCTTCAACCAAACTGAAAAGTTAGGTGACTAAGATTGGCTCATCAATCAGTTTATCAATATTGAAATAAAGACAATCGGGGCTATTGTCTCGTGTATAGATACCATCCAGTACTTTTGCTATCTGACTTAACTGAGCCAGGGCGCCCGCATTACTAGCCTGAAACTCACTCGCATCATAGCTAATCACATCGTTTATTTCGTCTATCAACAATGCAAATCTGGGCGTTTTTCCATCTTCAGTCACGAATAACAAGACTTGTCTCATAGCAGCTTGTAAATGCTCAACAGCACGAGCAAATAATGTACTCATGCGCTGGATGGTGGCACCACGTTCGCGGCGCAATAATTCCATTGCATCCTGACTGTTGCCACTATTGCTCAGAGTAAGCAAACGTTCTGCCATTTCATAGAGTGTCTGCTGAGTCACATCAAACAAAGACAATAACTCCATCAAAGTGTCATCTCTGGTTTGAAACTGTTTTCGCCATTGACTAAATTGGCTTTTTTCAAGTCTGTAGAGTATGTGAATTCACTGCTATTTTTGACGGCCATTTCCAGCGCATTGACCCACTCATTGAGCTCCTGCTCATGCAGCTTCAATTCGGCGATGATTTTGGCCTTACTATCGATACCAGAGTTAACACCCACCCGGTGGGCAAAATCCAATACCGGCACCACAATACCCTGATATTTAATCACCCCTTTCAGACCACGTTCTTCCACCGGGACCTTTTGAACGGAGTCGACATCCTGCCCCAGCATCAGCACATAATCGACATTGAGACCAAACATCATATCTTCGATAAAGAAGGTGAAAACCTGAGTCTTCTCTGATGCCTTACCGGCATTAGCCTGAGCAGAATGCAGTGTCATATGCTGTCTCCATCGAAAAACTAGTATGCTTATATGAAGCTATATCGGCTGCTTAATCGAAGACTGAAACAAATTTTAGTCTTATCAGTGCAGGTCAGCTCTTAAACGGGTTTCGTCTATCTGTGCTCCAAGTCGCCCACACACAAATCGTAAATCCAGCTCGGCGTTTTCCAGACAACTGGTCGCGCCAGGTGAAGGAGTCATATTAAAGACGATACCTGTACCCGGGTTGATTTTCGCTTCGCCCAGCATCAATTGAGATGATTTTTTATCAATTAACTGAGGACGAACACCGCCAAAACCTTTGGCAAAGGTGACATCTTTTAATTGCAGAGATGGCACGATTTTTCGTGCATCTTTCATAAACAACCAGCGGCGTAGCAGTGGTACTTCAAACAGGAAGTTTTTCAGAATGTAGTTACGAATGTCTTTGACCTTAAACAGATCCCAGAAGACTTTCATCACCCGTGAATCGAGCTTTAATACACGCAAGAACTCAAAAAAGGTTTTGCTGTTGTAGCGTTCCAGCATGGGTAATAACAATGCAGTGGGTCCAAAGCGAGTCTTACCCTCAATCAATACATCTGGATCACCATGCACTGCGGCAAAAGGCAATTTGTCGTTTTGTACGGTGTAAACCTTGCCATTGAGTAAGGGCGGTGTGAAATAGAAACTACCGGCAACGGGTAAACAGGAGAGTTCAAGACCATATCCCATTTGCTGGGCTAATAGCAGGCTGTGTCCACCAGCAGAAACGACGACCGTTTTTGCTTTGATAACCGCGTTCTGAGTAACAATAGAAAATACGCCATCTTTTTCGATGATGTCTTCGACGTGACTGTTCAGAAATAGCTTGAGATCTTTATCTGTTCGCTTTTGTGCCTGATCGACAAAGCTTTCAGCCAAACGCTGGTAATCCACTGCTGAGTATTCATCTAA
Source organism: Methylophaga marina (assembly GCF_030296755.1). Taxonomy (NCBI): domain Bacteria; kingdom Pseudomonadati; phylum Pseudomonadota; class Gammaproteobacteria; order Thiotrichales; family Piscirickettsiaceae; genus Methylophaga; species Methylophaga marina. The sequence goes on along the minus strand of NZ_AP027741.1, from coordinate 2,659,101 downwards.
CACAGCCAATGCCACACAAGGTTCTTCACGCATCTTGCCATCGACCATCACCACATTGGGTTCGATCTCAGCGATTTGCTCTTTTTCCAGCAGTTGCATTGAAGTGAAGACGGTGCGGAAACGTTCGAAACGCTCACGTAACATGGCGCACTCTTTTTCACCCACGCCCAATACCATTTTGGGGTATTTAAAAATGATTTCATCACGTTCTGCCAGCTCATCAGCATAGTTGACAATCATCTGGGCCGCGGCTTTGACTTTAGCGGCTTTCTCAAGGGTGTAATTCGTTTCAATATCACCACAGTGAAGCGTCTGACTATTATTTCTGCCGTTAGAGTTCACTTTGGCAACATGGTCGTATTTTTCAACCAAAGCGATATGTTGTATATCGGTGTATTCAGTGAGCAAATACATCAGTGCTGTACCGCATACGCCACCACCGATAATGGCTACATCATGGACTTGTTCTGTCATTTTTAATCCCAGCAAAAACTGCCGGCGATTTTAACAGAATCAGCGTTTCACCGCAGTCAAAAAATAGCGATGAAACGCGGCGATGAAACCTACTGACTAATCCTCATCTTTTTTCTTATTCATTTGCGAAAAAGACGGTATCGAAGACAATATTGACTGCAATCGATCCTGCTGTTGAGTATCAACATCTTCGTCGTCCTCGCCTTCTTCATTATCAGAAGCATTTTCAAGATCTTTGATTTCTTTAAACATCTGATCCAAGTCATCATCAGAAGGCAATGGTTCTTCAGTCAGATCCTGCCACATATCCGATACAGCAGATTTCGGATCAACCAGATTCACAGGTTCACCGATATCAAGTTCATCCTCACTGAAATACTGCTCTACATCGGAAGTCGCTTGCTCTGCCGCATCAACAAGGGGTGAATCTGCTTGCTCATCTGATGCTGGATACATGGCCGAAATTCGCGTTGAATTATCGTCAAGCTGACGTTCATCAATAATGTTAACGTCATAGTTCAAATCGTTCTCAGTCACAGAACTTGATGTTGTTTGCTCTATCTCTGGCTCGATATCAGTGAGTTCATCCTCAACAGTTTGTGCAACCTCATCCAGATCAAACTCTTCCTCAACAACAGGCTCGGACAAGTTGGCATTATCAGATAAAGATAAATTTGGCTCAGAATCATCTTGCGAATCCTCGCTGACAGACAGAGAGTCAGCATCATCTATTGAATCAGTCTCTTCAATGTCTACTGTCTCTGTCTCAGGCGTCTGTTCATAAGCCGGTTCTGAACTCGCCATATCAACTGTGCTTTCTGGTTCAGGTTTTACCTCTGTTTGTTGGCTACGTGCTTTCGCCTCTGCACGAAGTTGTGCCGTTCTGGCGCGTACTTTTTCACGCAGCTCATCCAGCTCTGAACGCATTTCTGCAATTTCTTCAGACGGTACTGAACTCTCTTGATCACTTGAAAGGCTTTCTTCAGCCACTTCAGGCTCAGCATCAACTTCTTCAGTTTCGTCTTCAGCCGTCATCAGTAAGCGTAAACGTTCTGCTTCTGTCTGGAATGCTGGCTCTGGCTCTGGCTCTGGCTCTGGCTCTGGCTCTGGCTCTGGCTCTGGCTCTGGCTCTGGCTCTGGCTCTGGCTCTGGCTCTGGCTCTGGCTCTGGCTCTGGCTCTGGCTCTGGCTCTGGCTCTGGCTCTGGCTCTGGCTCTGGCTCTGGCTCTGGCTCTGGCTCTGGCTCTGGCTCTGGCTCTGGCTCTGGCTCTGGCTCTGGCTCTGGCTCTGGCTCTACAATAGCATCTTCTGTTGAATCTGTTTGTCCAGCAAAATCTTCATCAATGACGTCATTTTCAGGCGATGTCATCACATCGTCGTCAGATACAGATAACGCCGTATCTTCGGTAACTTGACTCGACTCCACCAAATCACTTGCTTCTGGCAAAGCGGTTTTCACATTGAAAGTATCGGTTTTTAAGAAGTCTTTTAGGCTTCTGGGTTCTTTACTCGGAATATCCGCCGACGCTGACATTGATTCATCAGCTGTAATATCGTCGTCTGATGTAAGCGTAGAGCTCTCTAATGGCTCATCATCAAAACTAGGCAGGCTTTCACCATCATCATCAATAATATCAAACGACTCATCCGGAGATGTCTCAGCCTCTTCAGGCAAGCTTGTGTCTACATCTGATTCAAGCTGCTGTTCTGATGATATATCTTCAGGTTGAACGCTTTCCGCATCATCCTCATCTGTATCTAACGATAAATTGGCAGAATGATCGGGCTCAGTGGACTCTGATTCATCTTCAGTCAGGGCAGAAATTGCCTCATCAGCCTCAAGCAAATGTTCTTCTAACGCTGCTTCAGTGGCAGGCTCATCATTGTCATCGGCTGATGCCACTTGTTCGATAACATCATCTGTGAGCGGTTCAACATCTTCAATACTGAGATCATGAGCAGGTGATATATCATCATCACCCTCTTCAGCTGCCAGCTCTAACTCATCAGCTATTATGTTATCAGCGAGCGTTTCATCTTCTGGAGAATCCACCGCTGCTTGTTCAGGTTCTAGATCCAGACTTTCTTCAAGTTCTATCTGCTCAGTTGTCGCCAGCGTCTCATCAATGTCTGACGCTTCTTGAGTATCATCAGTCGCTTTTTCCGCTACCTCAACTAAATTCTCACTAGCGACGGCATTCTCATCATGGACATCTTCGACAAATCCAGGCTGACTAGCTTGACTGTCTGTTTCATTTTCATTAGAGACCAGTTCATCAATTGCTGGTATATCTTTGTTTTCTATAGGCTCATTAGTAAGCTGGTCTTCAGCAATCTCATTTTCTTGCTCAATCTCTGAACCCAGCTCTTCTGTTTCAGGCTCTGAGAATTCAGATACTTCTGGCTCATTATCTTCAGCGAGTTCTGGGGTTTCAGCTTCTGCTTCAGATTGAGGTTCATCTATTACTGGTAGGTCATCACTCTCAACCGGCTCAACATTCAATTCGTTTTCAGTCAGCTCGTTCTCAAGCTCTGAATTCAGTTCTTCTGTTGATGTGGATTCTTCAGCAATGCTTCCAGCTTCTGCTTCAGGCTCTGATAAATCTGATACTTCTGTTTCATTGTCTTCACTGAATTCTGGCAACTCGACTTCAGATACAGGTTCATCGATTGTAGGTATATCGTCTCTATCTATAGAATCAACATTAAGCTGCTCTTCAGTAAACGTTGGCTCAGTTTCTGAAATCAGTTCTTCTGTTGTGATGGGTTCTTCAGCAATATTGTCAACTTCTGTTTCGGTCTCTGTTAAGTCAGATACTTCTGGTTCATTATCTTCAGCGAGCTCTGGGGTTTCAGCTTCTGCTTCAAGTTGAGGTTCATCAATTGCTGGAGCTTCATCATTATCTATGGACTCAAGACTCAGCTCGTCTTCAGAAAGCTCTGGCTCAGAATTCTGTTCTTCTGTTGTGATGGGTTCTTCAGCAATATTGTCAATTTCTGTATCAGTTGAAGCCTCCGATGATTCTGGCTCTACATCAGGCAAATTACTTTCACCAGTGCCTTTGGACTCATCAGTCGTAACAGCTTCAGGCTCATTACCATCTACGTCGATATAACTACTAATATCATCGACTGATTCAGTCGGTATAACTGCTTCGTTTTCAACGTCAAGAGCTTGAGTCACATCAACAGATTGCTGATCATCTTGAGCCTCACTGCTGTCAATTTCATCAGTTATGGTTTCATCTAGTGTCAGCTCAGACTCATTATCATCAAGCGATTGTTCTAATGCAGGACTGTTTTCTTCAGATTGAATTTGCTGCTCACCGGAATCTAGCTGTTCATCCGTAGTATCAGCCTGCTCGATATCAGCCAAAAACTCATCGACTGATAAGTTATCAATAGTTGCCTGCTCTGGCTCTGGCTCTGGCTCTGGCTCTGGCTCTGGCTCTGGCTCTGGCTCTGGCTCTGGCTCTGGCTCTGGCTCTGCAATAGTATCTTGTTGTGCTAATAGGGCATCAATATCTTCGTTGTCGATTTCAGTATCTGAATCTGTCTCAACTGATGTTTGCTGCTTCTCTTCGGTGTCTTGCAGTGATGACAAAATATCATCCACAGCCCCCGGAATTTCAACCTCATCTGTGACTTCGGTAAAGCGTTGAAGCTCTTCATCGGTGAGTTCTTTCTGTTGGAGCGAATCAGCTTCATCAGCAATACCATTGATTTCAACGACATCAACCGGCTCGTTGCTACTCTCTGTCTCTGTAGTCTCGTTTGTATTATCTGGGTCAGAAACACTTGCGTTTTCATCTTCCAGTGAAAAATCGTCCCCGTCTAATAACGCATCCAGTTCTTCATTAGATAAGATGGGCTCATCTTCTGGAGAAGAGTCGTTGTTAGCAGGTATTTCAGCATCAGGGGTGTCAGTATCAGCTGCGTCTTCAGGCTCGGTTGGCTCACTGACATCTGTCTCAGGTGAGAGTGATGGAACCTCGGCCTGATCATCGAATACCTGATTTATCTCATCGCCATCACCAAAGGTTTGCTCTTCCTGAGGTTCAGGTACCTCGTCAATTTCTGCTGGCGTTTCCTCTTCGGTCACAGTCTCATCAATCTCAACATCCTCTTTCTCAGTTGGAAGCACAGCTGCCGCAGCCATTGAAGCCCCTGTCAGTTGTTGATACTGACTCAGTAAACGTTCCATCGTTTGTGCCGCGTGATCAATCTGTTGCTGTAAATCATCTGCGGATGGTGCTGTTTCTTCAGATTGTTGAGACTTAGCGTGTGAACCAACTGGCTCGATGTTCAATGCCACGTCAACGGCTTGCTCAACCAGGCCAGGAATAGCTAAAAACGCTTTATCATCCTGTTCTATATAGGTTTTGATAAGACTTTTTTGTATGCGACGTTCACGCTCAAGAAAGTCGTTTACTTCCGCTTTGAGCGCTTCATCACTTAGGGCGTATTTTTCATGTAAAACCTGACTGAGATTTTGCTCTCTCGATATCTGGTCCCGCTTAATTTTTTTACGGCGTTGGTCCCGGCATTATGAACTTTCCGCCTTTTTTTCCGATTACTTATTAATAAAATGCCAGCAATAACAGCAAAAATCAGAGCCAGTTCATACGCCAGAAACTCGAGCATTGGATCGGTTAGATTTATCAAAGCATATCTCCCACCGCTGCGGTTGCTGCATTCTGTCTTCGCCACCAGATAACGCCAGCTATCAGTAGAGCTAAGATAATGGCATTACCTATCAGAAGTTTTGTGTTATCAGATATTGAGATACCTGCTTCTTCATTATCCTCGCTTAGCATCAAGTCATCATCCAAGGGCATAATATCGACGTCAGCTGCATCTTCACCTGTAATCGGTTCCAGAATGGGAGCAAGTTCTTCATCAAATAATTCAGCAGCTGGTTCAAGCGCTAATTCATCTTTCAACGTGATAGGCTCAGCTTGTAAAAAAACCGGACGTCCTTCAGGCGTTTCACCGCGTAACTGAAGCGATAATTCGTAATCGGCATCTTTCGTGAGTTCAGTTAATGTCAGCTGCCAATTGTTCGTATCCGTTTTCTGCATCTCGTATGGCCACTCGCTACCATTTTCTTCTCTTAATAATGCTTTTATCGACAAAGAATCTGGTTTTATTAGGGTTGGTTCGACCTGAACCTGTATACGATGACTTCGACTATCACCAGGTAGACGTTCGGAATCAACATAGTAAGGCGCTGCTATCACATTGATACTTTGGCGTCTCTGACGTTCAAACGTCGCACTTTTCAAGGTGACAATCACATCTTGACGTCCAGCGGTGAACTCCTCCCCCAATTTGGCATTAAACTGACTTTTTTGTGGGTCCAATGTCATCGACAACTGCTTTTCTTCCAGCTCAGAATTTTGTTTGAGTGAGCCGTCAACCAACTCCAGAAAATCGTTTCGTGTAATGGGTTTTCCGTGATCAGTTAATGTTGCGTGAAAATCGAACTTTTCTCCTTTCAGCACATTATTAGGTAAATCACTGGTTTCCAGTTTCATATCCGTGACAACCATTACCCTGTTATCCGGATCAAGCTGAGCATCAATTCGCCACTCGCCCGTCGCCGGGTTTTCAATGGTAATCAGATCAAAACTATCTTCATGTAACCAACGCAATTTATCTGATTGATCCAACTCGGTGAGGGTTCTACCGTCGGGTGTTTTAAGTTGTGTTTCTGCTGATCCTGCTTTTCGAAAAGCCAGCACTGTCATTTCATTGACACTGCTATCGATTTTGAACTGATTATCAGCGAGAGGAACAGTGTCTGGCTGGGTGGCTTTTTCGAACATATGAAGGAAAATACGTTGCAAATCATCAGCCGTATTGGCTTGTTGATACCAGCCATCCGTTTCCATTGAGATAGCTTTCAGCAGTTCATGATCGGCATTATCTGACAGGGCAATTGTGTGAACGGCGAGATTCGCCGCTTTTAGTCTAGGCACAATCGCATTGAGGATGCGCTGGCGAGAGGCTTCGCTGGCTTTTTGTCCTGGTTGTAAATCAACAAAACCATCAGACAATAAAATCAAGCTTTGACGTTGTTTAGGATCGTTTTTTATGCCTGTTTTTGTGGCTTTTTCTAAGGCTAGCTCGATATTAGTATAGAGACCAAGGGAGTGAATTTTTGAGGATTTTTCAATCGCTTTCTGTCGCCAGTCATCATCAACTTTTTGCCATGGCACCAGCATATTGACCATCTTAGCAAAGGTCCAAACCCCTGAGTTTGCGTCATCTGGCATGAGCCCCACTAACATTCTCAGCGCAGGTGCTCGCAGGTTTTTGGGATCATTCTTTTTCATGCTGCCCGAGACATCTATCACAACACGAACATCACTACTGGGTGTTTCAGCCGCTTGTGCAAGCTTTGTTGGCATAGTCACCAACAAAGCTAATGGCAATGCGATCTTTAAGAAATCTAACATAGCAATCTACCTTGTTCATTATGCTGTCAGCTTCTGTCTTTACGCTTTTTAAAGACATTTTTTTGACAGCCACTCCAATCTAGGCAGAGCTATGCAGATTTTATGCCGTTATTTAATAGCAGCAAAGCCGCGGGCTAAATCCGCTTTAATATCATCCACACTTTCAAGGCCGATAGAGAGGCGTAACATTCCATCGGTGATACCGGCTGCAGCGCGCGCTTCTTCAGTGAGACGTCCATGTGTTGTTGTTGCAGGATGCGTGATGGTCGTTTTGCTATCACCTAAGTTCGCGGTGATAGACAGCCACTCCAAAGCGTTAATGAGAGACCATGCATCCTTCTTACCGCCTTTGATTTCAAAAGCAATAATGCCACCAAATGCTGACTGCTGTTTCTTAGCTAATTCGTGCTGTGGATGCGATGGTAAGCCTGAGTAAAACACATGGCTTACTAAAGGTTGCGACTCCAGCCAGCTTGCTACCTCAAGTGCTGACGCAGAATGGGCTTTCATTCTGAGATCCAAGGTTTCCAGACCTTTGAGGAAGGTCCAGGCATTAAATGGACTCATCGTCGGTCCTGCTGTACGCAAGAAACCATATACATCTTCACCCACACGCTTAGCATCGCCAACCACCGCACCACCAATACAACGGCCCTGGCCATCGATGTATTTTGTGGCTGAATGCACAACGATATCAGCGCCAAACTCCAACGGTCGCTGTAATGCCGGCGTGCAGAAACAGTTATCGACAACCAATAAACAATCATTGGCCTTGGCAAGCTCAGAGAGTGCTTCTAAGTCTGCAATTTCATTCATGGGGTTGGAAGGCGTTTCCAAAAACAGCATTTTTGTTTCTGGCGTAATAGCGGCTTTCCAGTCATCTAAATCAATCAGCTTCACATAGCTGGTGCTGACACCAAACTTGGATAAATATTTATCAAACAACACGCGTGTAGTGCCGAAAATACTCATCGACGAAACGATATGATCACCGGCTGATAATAAGGCCATCATTGTCGATAAAATCGCCGACATGCCAGATGAAGTAGCGACACAGGACTCACCACCTTCCAAAGCAGCTAAACGCTGTTCAAATGTGCGAACGGTGGGATTAGTAAAACGAGAATAGATATTACCCGGCTCATCACCACCAAATCGTGCTGCAGCTTGCTCTGCACTTTCGAAGACAAAGCTGGACGTTGGGAATATAGGTTCAGACTGTTCAGATTCCGCTGTTCTTTTGTGACCAACACGGACGGCTTTGGTGGCAAAGCCTTTATTGTCATATTTATCTGTCATGGGAGTTCAACATAAAAAAGATGTGACAATTCTATATTTTTAGCAGGCTACTGACCAGATGAATCCTGAGTTTCAGACAAAAAAATACCCGAAACTTGTTCGGGTATTTTTTGTGGAACCATTATGCTTTATGGTTGATAACTCACTGACAACATCACAGTGCGACCTAAGCTGTAATATTCTTCGACTGTTTGATAGTCCTTGTTTAACATATTCTGGCCCGTTAACCTAACAGTCCAGTCCGGATCGACTTTATAAGCAACACGCAAATCCAATAGTCCATAGCCGCCTAGACGTTGGGTATTGTTTCTATCATTAAACGTTGCTCCTCTGAGTTTCCAGCTTGCTCCAGCTGACCATGCATTCCAGTCTTTATCTATGTGAAGGTTGGCAAGACGTCTAGCCGTTCTGACAAGCTGTCGTCCTGAATCACCATCTTCTGGTTGAATGAATGAAATATCACCTGAAATATCCCAAGAAGCAATAGACGTTGAAGCCTCAAACTCTATACCTTTAATTTTAGCCTTATTGACATTTGATGGCGTAAAGTTTCCAGAGCTGTTTCTTGACCAAGCAATAAGGTCGCGTATTTCATTTTTGTATGCATTAACAGCCCATTGTCCCCACTCAGGCGTTCCAGTAATACCAACTGTGTATGATTTTGATTTTTCTGGTAACAAGTTAGGGTTTGGAGCTGTCGGCCAGTACAAGTCATTAAAAGAAGGAGTTCTAAAACCAGTACCTGCCGATGCAGAAAGACGCAACTTTTCTGTTAGCCAATAACCATAATCTGCTGTACCGGTGCTTCTATGCCCGAATGCCTCATTATCATCATGTCTGGCACTCAATAACCAATCATGTTTACCCTCGCTGGCTTGCCAACTAGCAAAAACAGCTTTATTAGAACGAGATGTTTCTGTGTAAGCTAAGTTACTATCAATTTTATCGTGATCGTAATCAAAGCCTATATTCACTTTCTGTTGAGGGTTTATATGAAGTGTATTCACCCAACTAATGGTTCTGAGCAAGGTATTAAAATGATCTGTATCCTCACTACGAGAGTGTTCTTGTGACTTATCTCGAGATTCAGATAGCTGAACTGAAACCTCCCACAAGTCTGACACAAATATATTTGTATTTACCCCCATGACTTGTTGGCTTATTTTGCTATAAATAGGATCATTACCGTCATATTCATTGATGCCATCGACTCTGAGTAAATGAGCACCAATGCTCCAGTTATCAGACAATTGATGATTCACATTAAATGAAACACTTTTATTGCGGTAACCATCGTGATCTGGATTTTCATCATCTTGTGCATCAATACCATTGGTTGAAAGGTAGCTATAGCCCAAGTTGTAATGTGTTGAAGCATTACCACCACTGATTCCAGCACTTGCCTTTTGTGTATTTTTTGTTCCTGTGGCTAATGTCAGATAGGGTGTGGCTTTTTCATTCTTACCTTTACGAGTGAAAATCTGAATAACACCGCCTATAGCTTCAGAGCCATAAATGCCAGATCGTGAACCACGCACAATCTCAATGCGTTCAATCTGTTCAACAGGAAAGTCCTGCAAAGCAGCAGCGCCAGAGGTTGCAGAGCGCCATTTAACACCATCAACTAAAATTAGAATCTGTTTTGTGTCACTGCCTCTGATAGAGATACCACTCGTTTTTCCGTAACCACCTCGTTGAATCATATCAATACCAGGAAATCTGGAAAGTAACGTAGGCAGATCGTTAATTTGAAGTTTTTCTATTTCGTTACGTGTAATAACAGTAGAAGGCGCCAACGCATTTTCCGTAGGCATACGATTCGCTGTGACGGTAATGGAATTAAGCTCATCACTGGCGATGGCAGGTAAAGAAAGTAAAGAAGAAATCAGCGTAAATGCTGAAAGGCGCGTGCAAGCACGCAAAGGCAACGCCTTTGAAAACAAGGTCATAATTGTCTCCTGAGGATACGCTCACCCGCGATCCAAGGTTAAAAGGGTCACAACACTATGGTGTTGTTATGAAACCTCAGGCCGGTCTCCGGACTTACGTTGTGGCTATGCCTGACACATCGCCTTCCCACGAGATTCGCAGTGGCTTAATGATGTGCTTTTCAACGCTTACCGTTGCGGGGGCAGTGTTGGATTTGTCACCAACTTCCCGTTTAACTCTGCCTAAACAGAGCACCTGAAGAGCCGCGCATAGTAATGGCTGCGCATCCATACGTCAAACCTACGCCATCCTCGTATATTAAAGTTGAGAGTTTATTCTTCACGTCAAATTGACAATATATCGTATTAATCCTTATTCTATCGCGAGTTTCAGGTGTTGCAATCGCGAGTAAACGGGAAGTCGGTGCATCAATAGATAATGCCGACACTGCCCCCGCAACGGTAAGTGAGATCAGATAAACCTAATGCCACTGTACAGTGCTGTATGGGAAGGTGTTTATCAGGCTACACTCACGAGTCCGGAGACCGGCCTGAAAATACAACGTGCCTCTTGGCAAATTCAAACCTATTGTGTGCGGGTGGGCACACTGGAGAATCACATCATGACCTTATCTCGTTCTCAGCAACTAATTATTGCTGGTCTCTTAGCGCTTTTAATGTTTATGACCCGAGGTCATCATTTTGCTTCTGTCGATGCATTACCCAGTGCATCATGGACTATCTTTTTCTTAGCAGGTCTTTACCTCAGTTCAGCAGCCTGGTTTCCCGTGTTTTTAGCGATGGCGGCTGGTCTCGATATCGCCAGTGTGTTGTTGGGTGGTGGTCAATTGAGCACTAGTTTCTGTATGTCTCCTGCTTACGGTTTTCTCATTCCTGCTTATGGCAGCTTATGGATGGCTGGACGCTGGTATGCATCGAAATACCAATTTAATGCTGCCACCTTATTGCCTCTTGTTGGCAGTGTATTAGTAGCCGCCACTGCAGCCACATTATTTAGTGGTGGTGGTTTTTACTTCTTCTCTGGTCGTTATCCTGATCCAACATTCACTGAATACACACAACGCTTTATTCAATACTTCCCTAAAAACCTGGCGGTGATGAGTTTTTATCTGGTGGTGGCCATGATTTGCCATGTGTCTATGTACTTCACCAAAACCACACATCAAGCTGATCAAAAGTAGTTAATAAATGCAGTCGCAGTCATGCGCTGCTGTAGTCATTGCTGCACCCGCATCTGGTCAGGGTAAAACGACGGTTACGGCTGTACTAGCAAGACATTACAGGCAGCAAAACAAACACGTTCGAGTCTTCAAAGTGGGTCCAGATTTTCTGGACCCCATGGTTTTAGAGCTGGCGTCAGGTCACCCTGTTTATCAACTTGATCTTTGGATGGTTGGCAAACAACATAGTCAGCAACTACTCGCTGAAGCCGCTGAGCAGGCCGATATTATCCTGATTGAAGGTGTGATGGGACTGTTTGATGGCGAACCATCCACCGCCGATCTGGCAGCGGCTTTTGGTATCCCTATTCTCGCCGTTATTGATGCTAGTGCCATGGCACAAACCTTCGCGGCGATTGCCGTTGGTTTGGATCAGTATCGGCAAGATACTCAGGTGGCGGCAGTTATCGCCAATAAAGTCGGCAGTGAGCGTCATGCCGAGATGCTCAAAAATGCCCTGCCTACAACACTTCCCTGCCTTGCTACCTTATACCGACAAACTGAACATGCCTTACCCAGTCGATATTTAGGCTTACAACAAGCCTGTGAAATTAAAGATTTAGAACAACGTTTAAGCCATACGCTTGAGGCTTTTGATTTTGATGACTCGGTGTCTTTGCCAAACATCGATTTTCCGTTCATTGATACTCCGCAACTTCCAGCGTTACTAAAGGGTTTAAAGATTGGCATCGCCAAAGATGCCGCTTTCTCTTTTCTCTATCAGGCAAACCTGGATTGTCTGAAGGCTTTAGGTGCTGAGCTTGTTTTTTTCTCTCCACTCAATGATACCGAGCTACCTGATATCGATAGTCTCTATTTACCCGGTGGATATCCGGAGTTACATTTGGCCGCATTAAGTGCCAATACACAGATGCAACAAGCTATTCAGCAACATTACGAGGCAAATAAACCTATCCTCGCGGAATGTGGTGGCGTGTTATACCTTTGCGAGACGCTGACAGACAAGACAGATGTTACCGCCACAATGTGTGGTATTTTGCCAGCTAAGGCGAAACTCCAGGCCAGATTAACCGCGCTTGGTTTGCAGGAAGTGACCGTTGAGAATCAAGCGATTAGAGGTCACACTTATCATCATTCTTCACTCAGCACAGAATTAGAATCTGAAATAAGCGGACAGTGTCCTAATGGCAAATCAGTCAGTGAAGCTGTTTATCAACAAGAGCGTCTGACCGCCAGCTATATCCATTTTTACTTTTACTCTAACCCTCATCTTATTGCAGCGTGGTTATCACCATGAGTGATTCCCCTCATCAATTTTCAAGAGCAGAACAAGAAGCGGTTTACAGGGCAATAGCCGAGCGCCGGGATATGCGTCACTTTCGACCTGATCCTGTTGCACCGAAACAGCTAAAACGTTTATTAATGGCCGCACACCAAGCCCCAAGCGTTGGTCTGATGCAACCCTGGCGAATTATTCGAATTACTGATTCCATTATTCGTGAAAAGATAAAAGCCCTGGTCGAAAAAGAACGCATAGAAACGGCCAAAGCCATGAACGAACGTGAAGATGAGTTTATGCGTTTAAAAGTCGAGGGCATGGATAATTGTGCTGAAATCCTGGTTGTCGCCTTATGCGATAAACGTGAAGAACATATCTTTGGCAGGAGAACCATGCCGAATATGGATTTGGCCTCCGTTTCCTGTGCCATTCAGAACATGTGGCTGGCCGCCAGAGTCGAAGGTCTGGGTATGGGCTGGGTATCTATTTTTGAACCAGAAGCATTGGCAGACTTACTCAAGCTGCCTTCAGGTGCCTCCCCTGTCGCCATTCTGTGCCTGGGTCATGTTAATGAGTTTTATCCAGAGCCGATGCTACAAATGGAAAACTGGCGCCAGGGCATTGAACTTGACTCTGTTTTATATGAAAACCACTGGGATAAACCGGCCAGTTTATGACCTTACTGTTTATTATTCTTGCTTTATTGCTTGATTGGTTACTCGGTGAACCAACACGTCGTCACCCGCTTGTGGGTTTTGGTCAACTCACCAAACACATTGAAAACAGACTGTACAACGCTAATGACGGCATTAAAAAGCAGTTTATTAAAGGACTGCTAGGCTGGTTAGTGCTGGTCGCCCCTCTTGCTTTTATCGCCTATTGTATCAGTGACATTCCATCACTTAACCTGATATTCAGCGTTATCGTACTCTACCTCTGTATTGGTCATCGTAGCTTATACGATCATGTGGCACCGATTATCACTTCATTAAAACAAGGCGATATTGAACAAGCAAAAACCTTAACCAGTTACATCGTCAGCCGTGACAGAGAAACATTACATATTCCTAAAGCCAGTATCGAATCGGTATTAGAAAATGGCGCCGATGCCATTTTTTCAGCCTTATTCTGGTTTATTGTGGCGGGCCTTCCCGGTGTCGTTATTTACCGACTGAGTAATACCTTAGATGCTATGTGGGGATATAAAACTGACCGTTATCTCTATTTCGGTCGTGCTGCCGCCCGTATTGACGACCTAATGAATTATATTCCGGCACGATTAACAGCGCTCAGTTATGCACTGGTAGGCAATGTCCGCTCTGGACTACATTGCTGGAGACAGCAAGCTAAACAATGGGATAGTCCCAATGCTGGCCCGGTGATGGCGGCAGGTGCCGGGGCGCTGGAAATAGAGCTGGGTGGCCAGGCACGTTATCACGGTATTTGGCACGATCGTCCAACGCTTGGCTTAAATCGCGAAGCCAATGCAGATGATATTCCTCGGGCCTTACATCTAGTCACGGATAGTCTGTTGTTGTGGATAGCCGTCATCACTATCATTACAGGTATCAGCTATGCTTGAACACGGCGGTAAACTCAATCAGTACATTAAAAAATATGGTATCGCCCACCAGCATTGGCTGGATTTATCAACGGGGATCAATCCCAATGGCTGGCCCATTCCGACATTACCCGAATCTGTCTGGACCCGTTTACCAGAGCAAGATGATGATTTACTCAACTCGGCAGCAGAGTATTACGGTAATCCATCTTTAGTCGCCCTTCTCGGCAGTCAGGCGGCTATACAGTTTTTACCACAGTTACGTGGGCCATGCAGAGTAAAAGTGATAGCCCCTTGTTATGCAGAGCATGCTTATAATTGGCACAAAGCAGGTCATGATGTTCAAGCAATTGCTCATGAAGAGATTGATTCCGTGATTGCTCATACGGATGTGTTGATTATTATCAACCCAACCAATCCAAGCGGCAGGCGATATAGTAAAGAACAGCTATTAACCTGGCATCAGCAATTACAACAAGGTGATGGCTGGCTAATCATCGATGAAGCTTTTATTGATACAACACCCGAGAAAAGTCTTTGTAAGCTACCAGCCATGCCCGGACTACTTATTCTGAGATCGATAGGCAAATTCTTTGGTCTGGCAGGTTGTCGCGTTGGATTTTTAATCGCCGAACAATCAATTCTCGATAAAGTCGATGAGCATCTTGGTCCCTGGCCCATTGCTACTGCATCACGTTTTATCACCACAAAGGCACTCAAGGATACTGACTGGCAGCAGCGTACCATTCAACAACTGCAAAACCAGTCTCAACGTTTAGCTCAGTTGCTTAGTACTTATAATCTCAGTCCCACAGGCAGCACTGATTTATTTCAATGGGTGATACATCCTGCCGCCAGCGAGATTCATCAACATCTGGCAAAACAAGCCGTACTGACCCGCTTATTTAGCTCCCCTGTCAGTTTACGCTTTGGGTTGCCCGCCAATGAGCAACAATGGCAACACCTAGAAAAGGCTCTGCAATCTCTGCAGGAAGTGTTATGAAACACAAAACATTTATGATTCAGGGCACCACATCTGATGCTGGCAAAAGCACGTTGGTCACGGCCTTATGTCGCTGGTTTGTGCAGCAGAATTATCGTGTTGCACCGTTCAAACCACAAAATATGGCACTCAATAGTGCGGTGACTGCTGAAGGAGGAGAGATTGGCCGGGCTCAGGCAGTGCAAGCACAAGCCTGTCATCTGGCGCCGCATATTGATATGAACCCGGTATTACTCAAACCTAATAGTGATTCCGGTGCTCAAGTCATTATCCATGGCAAAGCCGTCGCTAATATGGAAGCGCGCTTTTACCATGATTATAAGCCTGTGGCGATGCAAGCTGTTCTGGACTCACATCACCGACTTGAATCCAATTATGATCTGGTGGTGGTTGAAGGTGCAGGTTCGCCGGCAGAGATCAATTTACGTGATCGAGACATTGCCAATATGGGCTTTGCTGAAGCGGTTGATTGTCCGGTCATTTTGATTGCTGATATTGATCGTGGCGGTGTGTTTGCCCATTTGGTTGGCACATTATCGTGTTTATCTGAGTCAGAACAAGCACGTATTAAAGGCTTTATTATTAATCGCTTTCGCGGAGATATTAGCTTATTAGAACCAGGTCTGGACTGGCTGGAACAAAAAACGGGTAAACCGGTGTTAGGCGTGTTGCCCTATTTGCATGGTCTGCATTTAGAAGCTGAAGATGCCGTCAATACGCAGCAAATCACGTCTTCGAAAAAACAGCTTAATATTATTGTTCCCGTGTTACCACGTATCAGTAATCACACGGATTTCGACCTACTCAGATTGCATCCTCAAGTCAATTTACAGTTTATTGGCCCTGATGAAACCATTCCCGCAGCCGATCTGATTATTTTGCCTGGCAGCAAACATGTCAGAGCAGATTTGGACTGGCTGATAACTCAGGGCTGGTCTGAAGCGATTCAGAAACACTGTCGTTATGGTGGCAAAGTGTTGGGTATCTGTGGTGGTTTTCAAATGTTGGGCAGACTAATTCATGACCCGGATGGCATTGAAAGTCAGCCAGGTAGCAGTGATGGTCTTGGTCTATTGGATATGGAAACAACATTGGCTGGCCATAAAACATTACGACAAAATCAGGGGCAATTACTTATCAATAATGCGCCTGTCACTATTTCAGGTTATGAGATACATGCGGGTATCAGCACAGGAAACGCATTGAAATCGCCTCTTGTACACCTGTCACATGGTCCAGATGGTGCCATCAGTGATGACAAACAGATTATCGGCACCTATCTGCATGGTTTATTTGAACAAGATGAAGCAGCAAAAGCGTTATTGAGTTGGGCAGGTCTTGATAATGTTGAATCTGTTGATTATTGGCAACTTCGTGAAAATGACATCAATAAACTGGCAGAAATGGTAGCTACACATATTGATACGGATAAGTTGATGCAGATACTTGAGGACGCATGATGACAACGACGTTAATCCTTGGTGGCACAAAATCAGGTAAAAGCCGCTTAGCGGAACAATGGGCAGCTACCACAAGTGAATCCGTCACCTATATTGCTACAGCGCAGGCGCAGGATGATGAAATGGCAAAACGGATCAAACAGCACCAGCAGCAAAGACCAGACAACTGGCCAACCATTGAACAGCCACTGTATCTTGCGGATGCCATAAAAAAAGCCACAACTGACGTCGTGCTTGTAGATTGTTTAACGCTTTGGCTGACCAATCTTTTATTAGCTGAAGACGTTCTGCTAACAGAACAGATATCCGCTTTTTTGGATACGCTGCAAACCTCTGATAAACACATCATTATGGTCAGTAATGAAACAAATATGGGCGTGATGCCTCTGGGGGACTTAACGCGTCGTTATTGTGATGAGGCCGGTGTTTTACATCAACGTATCGCCAAAATCAGCGATAACGTCATCTTAACCGTGGCAGGTTTACCTCATCTTTTAAAAGGACAACTGCATGAACAACTTCGCTGAATGGCTCAAACAACCTATTAAGGCGGTAGATAAGACGCATGAACAAAAAGCGTTAGCACGTCAGCAGCAGTTGACTAAACCGCCAGGTTCCCTCGGTCAGCTGGAAAACTTAGCCGTCAAAATAGCGAGTTTACAAGCCAGTGAAATCCCTGACCTGACGCATGTGCACATCACTGTTTATGCTGCAGACCATGGCGTGATGGCTGAAGGTGTTTCAGCCTTCCCTCAGTCTGTCACCGCCGCGATGGTCAGAAACTTTGCCAATGGCGGTGCCGCTATCAGTGTATTAGCTCAGGAATTGATGGCAAAGCTCGATGTGATCAATGTTGGTACTGTGGAAGCATTAGAAGAAATTCTAGGTGTACTAGATAAACGTATCGATGCGGGTACCGCTAATTTTTGCCAGAGCTCGGCTATGACTGAGCAGCAATGCCAGCAGGCACTATTAATTGGCCGTGATAATGTATTCAGTGATATTGAAAATACGCAACTGTACATTGCCGGTGAAATGGGTATTGGTAATACCACTGCTGCCACAGCTTTAGCCTCTGTTTTACTAGCATGTGACCCTACAGATTTAGTCGGTCCCGGCACAGGACTGGATCAACAAGGTGTTCAACACAAATTAAACGTTATTCGGCGAGCACTTGAGCAACATACCACGCAGCTCGACAAGGATGCGTTAACCGTATTGCAAACCTTGGGAGGTTTCGAAATCGCTGCAATGGCCGGTGCCTATCTGACGTGTGCCAAACAAGGTATCCCGGTGCTGATAGATGGTTTTATCAGTACAGTGGCAGCATTAATCGCAGAGAAAATACAAGCGAGCTGCAAAGATTGGTTTATATACAGTCATCAAAGCGCTGAGCCAGGCCATCAAGTTGTTTTAGGGGCCTTAAACGCTGAACCATTACTCAAACTGGATATGCGCCTAGGTGAAGGCAGTGGTGCAGCGGTGGCGGTTCCCCTTCTTCGCCAAGCCTGTCTGTTACACAATGGTATGGCCACATTCGAACAAGCCAACATCAGTAAAGGAGACAAATAATGTGGTTATCGTTTCAAATAGCCCTACAATTTCTCACTATTATTCCTGTCAGTTATGCGAATGCAACTGAACAACAGCTTGGACGCTCTTTAGTTTTTTATCCGCTAGTTGGCTTGATTATCGGTTTCATTTTATCTGGTGTCGTATCTGTTTTACCCGGTTCCTATAGTTTACTCAGCGCCGCTTTATTACTGACCGTCTGGGTATTGTTGACGGGCGGTTTACATATAGATGGTCTTGCTGACTCAGCTGATGCCTGGCTGGGTGGTATCGGCAGCAAACAGCGTACGCTGGCGATTATGAAAGATCCTGCAGCCGGTCCGATTGCCGTGATTGTCCTGGGGTTAACCTTATTACTCAAACTGGCCTTGTTGGAAATCGTTATTTCTTCAGGCCAAATTTATGCATTAATCTGGAGCATTATCCTCGCTAGAACAGCGATGCCTTTATTATTTCTCACGACTGACTATGTCAGACCCAACGGCATCGGTGCAGTATTCAAACACTATCTACCTGTAAATCAAGTGAAGTGGATGCTGGGAATCACTACCCTCATTGCTTTTTTCTGTCTTGGTTTCACGCCGCTGTTACTGGGTTTGATCGTATTCTTATTACTTCGATACGCGATGGAGCATCGTTTGGATGGCTTTACTGGTGATACTGCCGGCGCGATGGTCGAATTGCTGGAAATCAGCTTTCTATTCTTTTTAATTGTGTTTTAGGAACGTCCAATGTCTGATACTGAAAAAAGTGAACGTCATAAAAAACGTATGCAACGCCATAAAAGTGTGGTCGATGAAAAAATTCAAAAAGCAGAAAAAGACAAAGGCCTGTTATTAGTTATTACGGGTAACGGTAAAGGTAAGAGCTCATCAGGCTTTGGTATGGTGGCAAGAGCGCTCGGTCATAATATGAAAGTCGGCGTAGTTCAGTTTATCAAAGGTGCATTCAGCACAGGCGAAGAATCCTTTTTTCGTCGTTTTCCTGAAGAAGTGTCCTACCATGTGGTCGGTGATGGGTTTACCTGGGAAACCCAAAACCTTGAGCAAGACATTGCATCTGCAGAAAAAGGCTGGGAAGTCTGCAAAGCCATGCTCAACGATCCAGACATTGATGTGGTGTTATTAGATGAATTGAACATCGTCTTAAAAATGAAATATCTCAATGCAGAAACAGTGTTGAATGACATTGCACAACGACCTGACATGCAACATGTCATTATTACGGGCAGAGGCGCTCCTGACAGTGTCATAGAAGCCGCCGATACCGTGAGTCGTATTGAGGATGTTAAACATGCATTTCGGGCCGGTATAAAAGCACAGAAAGGTATCGAGTTATAAGCACCTTTTTATGCTGTCATATAACTGTAAAGTTACTCACATTTTCTGTGGATAACTCTGTGATTAAGTTTGGAGTTACTCTCTAAGTGCCTCTCGTACAAGGGCTCTTCTCGAAATGGTTAAAAAATAACCATATAATTTTATCTTTTAAAATCAGACAGTTATAAAGCCTGCATTAAAAATCAGTCGCTTAGGGGAACTTTTTAATAAAAGCATGACAGAAAAAAGACAAGTGTATAACTCTGTAGAAAAGTGTTGACATAGAGTAATGACTAGTACAAAACAAAAAGCCCGGTAGTGAACACTACCGGGCTTTTTTTATTTCACTATTTTGAACGGATCAATCAGGATTTGACAGCCTCCGATGCACTGTCCATTTCCAGATGAATATCTTCATCTTTTAGGGTGACACGAACATGTCCCCCACCCTGACTTAGTTGTCCAAATAGCAATTCATCAGCCAGTGGTCGTTTGATTTTCTCCTGAACCAGTCTGGCCATAGGACGAGCCCCCATTTGAACATCGTAACCATGGTCAGCCAGCCATTGGCGAGCCGCATCATCCACCTCGATAGTGACGTTTTTATCTTCAAGTAACATTTCAAGCTCTAATACCGCTTTATCAGCTACTCGAAGAATGGCATCTTTATCCAGTGGTTTGAATTGAATAATGCCATCAAGACGGTTACGGAACTCAGGCGTGAAGGTTCGTTTCAGGGCTTCATTACCGTCAGAAGTTAAATTGTCCTGTTTGGTGAAACCAATGGAAGGTTTACTCATCTCAGCGGCACCGGCATTACTGGTCATCACTAATACGACGTGACGGAAATCCGCTTTACGACCATTGTTATCAGTCAGCGTCCCGTGATCCATCACTTGAAGTAACAGATTAAACACATCTGGATGCGCTTTCTCAATTTCATCCAACAACAGCACTGCGTGAGGTTGTTTGATGATGGCATCCGTTAACAGCCCCCTGATCAAAACCGACATAACCAGGCGGTGCACCAATCAGTCTGGAAACAGTATGACTTTCCATATATTCCGACATATCAAAACGAATCAGATCCACGCCAAGATTATGAGCTAACTGACGAGTGACTTCGGTTTTACCCACACCCGTTGGACCAGCAAACAAGAAAGCACCTGTCGGTTTTTCTGGATGCCCCAATCCTGAGCGGGCCATTTTAATCGCAGAACCCAGAGCAGAAATCGCTTCATCCTGTCCGAAGATAACGCGTTTAAGGTTTTCGTCCAGCTTACGTAGATTATCTTTATCAGCATTGGACACCGTTTTGGCAGGAATACGGGCAATTTTAGCCACAATAGCCTGCACATCATTCACACCAATCAATTTTTTACGTTTTGATTTTGGCGCAATACGTTGAGCAGCGCCCACTTCATCTAAAACATCAATGGCTTTGTCTGGCAGGAAGCGATCATTGATATGACGATGAGCCAACTCAGCGGCTTGTTCAATAGCCGCATTGGAGTAACGGACATTATGATGTTCTTCCAGACCAGGTTTAAGTCCTTTAAGAATTTCAATGGTTTCGGAGACACTTGGCTCAGGCAGATCAATCTTCTGGAAACGACGAGCCAAAGCACGATCATGCTCAAAAATACCGCGATATTCCTGATAGGTTGTCGAACCAATACACTTTAGTTCACCACTGGCTAATAGTGGTTTTAATAAGTTCGCTGCATCCATCGTGCTGTTACCCGCACTGCCTGCACCTATCATGGTATGGATTTCATCGATAAACAAAATCGCATGCGGTTGTTTTTTCAACTCCCGTAGCAAGGCTTTCAAGCGTTTTTCGAAATCACCACGATATTTTGTACCAGCGACCAGCGCCCCCATGTCTAATGAATAGATGGTGGTTTCAGCTAATACTTCAGGCACATCACCATGAACAATCCGTCTTGCCAGACCTTCAGCAAGGGCTGTTTTACCGACACCAGCTTCACCCACGAATAGAGGATTATTTTTACGGCGGCGACAGAGGATTTGTAGCGTCCGTTCTAACTCATGTGCACGTCCAACAAGGGGATCAATCTTACCTTTGATGGCGGCAGCATTCAGATTTTCTGCATATAGCGTTAAAGGACTTTTATCTTCATCAGACACCTCGTCGCTATCTACTTTGGCTTCAGACTCAGAGTGCATGGCAGAATCTTCCACTTCGCCGTGACTGATAGCATTAACGACATCCAGACGAGTGACATCCTGTTTCTGAAGCAGATAAACAGCCTGTGACTGCTGTTCAGAAAAGATGGATACCAGAACATTGGCCCCCGTCACCTCTGTGCCACCCGAAGACTGAACATGCATGACAGCACGTTGTAAAATACGCTGAAAAGCCAAGGTCGGTTGAGTTTCACGTTCACTGTCTTCGGCAAGTGTCGGCAAATTATCAGCGAGAAAATCACTTAATTCCTGTCTTAGAGCAGTGATATCCACTTCACATGCTTTCAACACAGCTAATGCCTGGCCATTTTCCAGCAACGCTAACAGAAGATGCTCAACGGTAAGAAATTCATGAGCACGTTGGCGGGCATAATTAAACGCCTGACTGAGGGTTTGTTCGAGCTCTTTACTTAACATGTTACGTTCCACCTTGTTGGTTGGATATCGAACTAGGTCATTCCTCTTCCATCGTACACTGCAATGGATGACCGTGGCTTTGAGAATAGCTGTTGACCTGTTCGACTTTCGCTTCAGCTATCTCATAGGTAAAAATACCACATAAGGCACTACCTTCGGTATGCACTTGAAGCATGGTGCGTGTAGCACGCTCACGCCCCATGCCAAAAAGGTTTTCCAGGACTTCAATCACAAAATCCATCGGCGTGTAGTCATCATTAAGCATAATCACCCGATACTTGGGCGGCTGCTTCAAGTCTGGCTTGGCTGGCGCAACGGCAAAATCGTTGTCGTTGTTCCATTCGTGATCATTTTCCTGACTCATGCCCTTTTTTAGCTCACTTCATCAATCATTTTTTTCAAGTCGCCGTTCTCATACATTTCCATGATGATGTCACAGCCACCGACTAATTCCCCGTTGATATACAACTGTGGGAAGGTTGGCCAATCTGCATAACGATGCAAGTTTTCACGTACATCTGGCTCAGCTAATACATTGACGTAAGCAAATTCTGCACCACAGGCAGAGACAGCTTGAGAGGCGCGGCTTGAAAAACCACATTGTGGAAACTCAGGCGTGCCTTTCATAAATAAGATCACAGAGTTTGATTCAATCGCCTGTTTAATTTTATCCATTACGTCCATTATTTAATCCTCATAGTTTTGGAGTTTTATTATGTCTGTTGAGATGGGGATGCTTTTTATAATTTCAAGCTTAGGCTAGTTATATTCAAGCTGCAATAAGCCGAGAATAGCATCCAACCCATTATGATTTATCGCCGTCGCCGCTTGTTGCTGCACTTTGGGCTTGGCATGATAAGCCACACTTAAACCGGCCGGAGCCATCATCAATAAATCGTTAGCGCCATCCCCTACCGCTATTGTTTGCTGTGCGGAAATAGTCATTTTTTCACAACATGAAAGTAGGAAATCTGCTTTTGTTTGTGCGCCACAGATATCACCATCCACCTCTCCAGTCAGTTTGCCATCCTTCTCAGCCAGTTTATTGGCCTGAGTAAAATCAAGGCCTAACCGCTGCTGCAATCGATCAGTAAAGAAAGTAAAACCACCTGATACTAACGCTAAACTATAGCCTTGTTTTTTTAGTGTAGAGACCATTAGCTCAGCACCGGGACTGAGCTGCAAACGTTCTTCATAGACACGTTCGAGTACAGCTACATCAAGGCCTTTCAATAACGACACTCGCTGACGAAGTGAAGTTTCAAAGTCTATTTCGCCCCGCATGGCTGATTCGGTAATCGCTGCGACTTGTGGTTTTAAGTTCATAAAATCAGCAATTTCATCAATGCACTCAATGGTAATCAGCGTGGAGTCCATATCTGTAACGAGCAATTTAGCCGTTGTAGGATCAAATGCCTCTGGCAATGCATTAATATCGAAGTCGTATTGCTGACGAAGATGCGTAACGGTTTCAGAGTTAATATCTGTTGCCTGAATGATCGTCGCATAATGCTTGTACCAATTAAGCTGACCTGAATATTGATGAGCGATCTGTTCAGCCAGTTCGCGAGTGAGAGTGATGCCTTGAAGTACCAGTGTTGTCATGATGTTTCCGCACTAGATAAAAAAACGGCGAGCTGATTAATCAGCTCGCCGAATCATTGTAAATCAGTCAGATTTAAAATTGTGGTTTAACAGGAGCTGATTTGAAACGCTCGACGCTGGCTACAATTTCAGTTTCCGCTTCAGCTTTACCTACCCAACCTTCAACTTTGACCCATTTGTTTTTTTCGAGATCTTTGTAATGTTCAAAGAAGTGCGAAAGTTGGTTCAACAAACGTTCTGGTAAATCATTAATATCGTTAACATCATCGTACATTTTATCGTGTGGTACGGCGATGATTTTGGCATCTTCGCCAGACTCATCTGTCATTTTTAACATGCCCACTGGACGACAGCTCACGACTGAACCACTGATTAGAGCATATGGACTGACCACCAGCACATCAACAGGGTCACCGTCATCAGATAAAGTGTGTGGAACATAACCATAATTGCATGGGTAGAACATCGCTGTGTTCATGAAGCGATCAACAAAAAGCGCTCCAGTTTCTTTATCCACTTCATATTTGACAGGGTCAGAATGTGAAGGGATTTCAATAATGACATTGATGTCTGTCGGCAAATTTTTGCCTGAACCAACACGGTCGAGATTCATAGGGTTATGCTCCAGATAGCAGATAAACAAAGTCGCTGATTATAGAAGAAAAGGTCTTCAGGTTAAACTCCCACCGATAAATAGGTAGTCTCCTTTGATGACATCACCAGCTTGGCGCTGCCTTATGCGCGAAATCAAGATGCAATAGACGACTAAAGCCTTGGCCTAACGAAAGAGAAAGACCATACCTAACCCAAGCAGAAACACTGAGAATAAACGACTTAGCATCTGACTGGGTAGTGTCTTGGCTAATTTTGCGCCAATAGGAGCAACCCAGATGCTGGTAGCAATGATGCCCAAAAAAGCTTGCCAATGAACGAATCCACTTTGCCATTGCCCGTCCAGTTGTGTACCAATGAGCATATAAGCCACTGCACCACTTAGCGCAATGGGTAAACCACAGGCAGCAGCCGTACCAACTGCGCGTTGCATGGAAAGTCCACTCATCACCAAATAAGGAACAACCAGCGAACCGCCGCCAATTCCTACCATGGCTGAGACAATCCCCGTAACTAAACCCGCAGAAAAAATACTCGGTGCGGCTAAAAACTGAGAGGAGACAGATTTAGGTGGTGGCAACCACATTTTTATAGCCACCAACAGTGCGAACACACCAAACCAAACCTTTAAAGTATCGCTAGACATGGAGCTAGCGATATAGGCCCCAGCAAAACTCCCCAAAACCAGACTTGGTGCTAGCTTCTTCACCAAATGCCATTGAGTGGTTTCGAATTTATGATGTGCCAGCATGGACGAAAGAGAGGTAACACTAATCGTCATCAATGAAGTGGCAATAGCCACATGAATCGCTATATCGGATGACATACCTTGCCAACCAAACACCAGCATCATAATAGGCACAATAATCAGCCCACCACCAATGCCAAATAACCCGGCCAATAAGCCAGACACCAATCCTGCAATCAGATAAGCAGTCCACTCCAACATCATGTCACTCTGTATTTCGATTCAAAGGTAAGTCTCTGACTTTACTTGGATATATCAGGCGAGTATAAGTGGAAGAAACCATAAGAAACGTTCCACCTACAATTCATAAAAAGAGAGGGAATTCTATGGCATCGCTCAGTTATGTTCCAATCATTCTTGGTGTTTTCGGTTTATTTTGCGCGTTTCTCCTTTATATATCGATCCTCAAAAAACCAGCAGGCACAGGCAAGGTCATTGATATAGGCGATCAAATTCATCTCGGTGCGATGGTGTTTATGAAAGCGGAGTATTCGCGCTTAGCCATTTTCTGCTTGTTGTGCATCTTGGCGCTGGGATTTTCGAATTTAGGTTGGCCAAGTGCCCTATCTTTCTTTATTGGTGCTATCTGCTCTGCTTGTGCTGGCTTCATTGGCATGTATGCCTCAACCAAAGCCAATGTCAGAACAGCGGTTGCCGCACAGAATCAAGGAACAGCAGAAGCGTTGTCCGTCGCCTTTTCCGGTGGTTCGATTATGGGACTTACCGTCGCCGCCATGGGGTTATTAGGGTTAGGCTTTCTTTACCTACTCTACGGCCATGATCCTCAAACCACACATATTATTCACGGCTTCGGCATGGGTGCTTCGTCGGTCGCCTTATTTTCAAGAGTGGGTGGTGGAATCTACACCAAATCAGCCGATGTTGGGGCGGATTTAGTGGGAAAGGTCGAAGCCGGTATACCTGAAGATGATCCACGTAACCCAGGTGTTATCGCCGACAACGTGGGAGACAATGTCGGTGATGTTGCGGGTATGGGGTCTGATATTTTTGAATCATACTGCGGCGCCATCATTGCCAGTATCACCATTGCCTCAACAATGGGACTAGTTACTATCAAGTCACTCGCTGACAGTCAGTCAACATTGATGTTTCTGCCCCTGGCCCTCGCCTCTACAGGCCTTATTTGCTCCATCTTAGGCATTCTCAGTGTCAAACTGTTTTCACAACAAGCTCCGAGTGTGGCATTAAGAATCGGCACTATTGGCGCATCAGTGCTTTTTATATTCACTGCCTGGTTGATGATTAGCCTGATGGGTGGCGCCGGTGAATTATGGGTTGCGGTATTATCAGGTGCCTTAGGCGGTATTATTATTGGCCTGGTTACCGAATACTACACCGGCGGTTCACCCATAAAAAAACTGGCAGCAAGCGGTGAAACAGGGCCTGCCACTATAATGATTTCAGGACTCGCTTTAGGCATGCAATCTGTTGCCATACCGGTTGTCACCATCGCGGCCATTATCTTTTCTGCCAGTTATGTTGCAGGACTTTATGGTGTCGCTATCGCAGCAGTGGGCATGCTGGCAACAGTCGGTATTACCATGGCTATTGATGCCTATGGTCCTGTTGCCGATAATGCCGGCGGTATCGCTGAAATGGCAGAAATGGGTAAACAAACCCGTGATATCACTGACTCACTTGATGAATTAGGTAATACCACCGCCGCTATTGGTAAGGGCTTTGCCATTGGGGCCGCAGCTCTGGCGGCATTAGCCATTATCAGTGCCTATATCGAAACCATCAGTCATGGTGATACCAGCTTTGTATTACTACTCAACAATCCGTTGGTGCTGATGGGCATGTTCCTGGGGGGAATATTTCCTTTTCTTGTCAGTGCCCTCACTATGACAGCAGTCGGTGATGCGGCATTTGATATGATTCACGAAATTCGTCGTCAGTTTAAGGAAATTCCTGGCTTATTAGAGGGAACGGCTAAACCAGACACGGCACGTTGTGTGGATATTGCCACTAAAGCGGCTTTGAATAAAATGGTATTGCCTGGTTTATTAGCGGTGTTAGCTCCTGTTGTTGTTGGTTTTGGTTTAGGCCCTCAAGCATTGGGAGGCATGTTAGCCGGCGCACTGATCTGTTGCGTTATGATGGCTTTGATGATGGCGAACGCCGGAGGTGCATGGGATAATGCTAAAAAGTATATAGAGAAAGGTCACCATGGCGGCAAAGGTTCTGATATACATAAAGCCGCTGTAGTCGGTGATACGGTAGGTGATCCACTGAAAGATACCTCGGGTCCAGCCATGAACATTTTAATCAATGTGATGGCAATAGTGAGTTTGGTTATTGCTCCGCTTCTCTGAGCTCAGATACAAAAAAACGCTACAAAGGCCACCTTGATGTGGCCTTTTTATTTTCTGGATACACGATTGAAAAAGACACTCTCACATCAACAAATTTGGGCCATTGCCGGCCCCATGATTCTGGCAAATTTATCAACACCAATTCTGGGATTGGTCGATACCGCCGTCATGGGGCACCTGAATTCGCCCATCTACCTGGGTGCTGTAGCGCTGGGTAGCATGATATTCACGTTCCTGTTCTGGGGTTTTGGTTTTCTGCGGATGGTGACAACCGGCCTGACATCACAAGTCAGTGAGCATGGAAATCAACAGCAAACTGAGTCAGTGTTAATCCAATCGGCAATTTTGGCATCAGGCATTGCTGTGGTATTGCTTTTGCTGCAATGGCCCATTGCGAAGATGGCTTTCAGCTTAATAGATGGCAGTGCTGATGTGTTATCGCAGGCAGAACAGTATTTTTATGTTCGAATCTGGAGCGCGCCCGCCACATTACTCAACTACGCGATTATGGGGTGGTTAATTGGCAATAGTGCGGCGCGTTCAGCGTTAGCTATGGCCATTGTGATTAATCTCACCAATATTGCGTTTGACCTGTTATTTGTTAATGGCTTCGAAATGAAAGCCAGCGGTGTGGCTTTAGCCTCTGTGATTGCTGAGTTATCCGGCTTGATATTTGCCATTTATCTATTGAGTAAACGAGGCTTTCAATGGCGGAAAGTGCATCTCCCACAGGCCATTCAACAGTTTGTAAAACAACGGCATCAATTAGCCATTCACGGCAATTTTATGCTGAGAACCTTATGCCTGATCTTCAGTTTTGCTTTTTTCACTAACCAGGGTGCTCAGCATGGTGATGTGGTTCTGGCTGCGAACATGGTGCTACTGAATTTTATTACTTTTATGGCTTATGTTTTAGATGGATTTGCCAATGCCACGGAAGTGATGACGGGTAAAGCTATCGGGCGCAAAGATAAAGCCATGCTGAAAGCCAGCCTTATTATGAATGGACAATGGGCTTTAGCCGTCGCTGCTTTATTCAGTCTTGTTTATAGCGTATTCCACCAAAACATCATAAGTATGTTGACGGATATACCGGCTGTGGCCACTTTTGCTGAGCAATATAGTATCTGGATAGTTATTGCACCATTACTTGCTGTTTGGTCCTATTTGTTTGATGGTTTGTTTGTAGGAGCAACGCTTGGCAAAGAAATGAGAAACGCTATGATGTTCTCCGTCTTTATTTGTTACCTGCCGGCCTGGTATCTATTGCAAGACTATGAAAATCATGGCTTGTGGGCAGCGTTAATGGCACTGTTCATTGCCAGAGCGATTTCACAAGCAGCCTACTTACCCGGCATATTTCAACGCATTGTTGTAAAAAAAGATGACGCTAACTAGCTAACAAATTAAATTCTCTATGCTGTTGTGTAAACGGACAGGTGAAAGCTAAATAGTAGGCACTTAACTGCAAGTTTTCATTGGTTTTACGCTGACCATAAAGTCTGTCACCTATCACAGGAAATCCGAGACTGGCAGCATGCCGGCGGATCTGATGTTTCCGCCCTGTTTCAATCGATACGTCTAACAGCGTCTGCTGCTGTATTGAGTCATATTCCAGAAATACAAAATGACTACAAGCATGTCGTCCATCAATCGGTTCGTCAACGCTGATCGGGTCGTCTACGGTTGCTTTCTCTGAAAACTCGCCCTCAACCCAGATTCGATAGCGCTTATCGATATCGCGTTGTTGGAACAAGGCTGATAATTTTGCTGCTGCCTGTTTTTCGTGGGCAATCACAATCAAGCCATTAGCTGCACGATCAAGTCTATGCACGACAAAAGCATTTCTTTGAGGTTTAAGCTGTCGTTCTGCCCAACGGGTTACCGTGCAATGATCGCCCCATTTTGAGCCCTGAGATAATACGCCGTAAGGTTTGTTCCACACACTATAATGACCGTAATCCGCTACCAGTTCTGGCTCGGCCGTTTCGCGCTCTAACACTGTTTTGTCATAATAAAGGTGCAAGGTTTCACCAGCTTTTAATAAGCGCTTGGCTCGGCGCAGTCGCTGTGTTTTTTTCCGACACTCACCCAAACTGCACCTTTGAGCATGATGCGTTTTAGATGTTGCTTAGAAAGCTCACAGGCATCGGCAAGCAAATCAACGGCATTAGCACCTGATTTTTCAATAGGTAAATGAATTTCAAAACGGTCTGTGTGATAAGACATTTTATGATGGCTAGCTTTGGCGTAGAATTAACGTAGTTTAGTGCTTTGGTGTATGTAATGTTAAGAGATAATCTCAAATTCAGTCTGATTATACTGTCTGTGACGTTTACCGGCACCGCCAGCGCCGATATCTACAAATGGGTCGATGACCAGGGACAAGTGCATTACAGCCAACAAGCGCCCGAGTCAGCTCCCGCAGAATTAATCAAAACACCGCCACCACCACCTGTTGATCCCGCTAAAGCCCAAAGAGAAATCGATGCCTTGATTGCTCAGCAACAAGCCGCTGAACAAGAAAGGCAACAAGCACAACAACAGGCAGAGCAACAAGCGGCACAAGAAGCTAAGCTTGAAAAACAATGTCAGGATGCCAAAGACGCCCTTACCGCCTATCAAAACCATCCAGGTGGGCGCTTTTATGATGAAAATGGCAATTTACAGCGTATTAAAGAAGAAGAGCGCCAGCAGAAAATACAAGAACTGAGCAACAATATAAAACAACATTGTCAATAAGGAGAAGCGTTATGCCATACCTTAATATCAACACGAATCAACAAGTTAACGATAAGTCATCATTCATTAAACAAGCTAGTGAAACCCTTGCAAAAGCGTCGGGTAAGCCTGAAAGCTATGTGATGATTGTGCTGAATGACAACGCCGATATGTCATTTGCTGGCAGCGATGCACCTGCGGCTATGCTTGATTATCGAGCACTTGGGCTACCCGGTGATCGCCAAGCCTTCTCAGATACTTTATGCACATTCATTAGCGATAATCTAAACGTTGACGGTGGTCGTATCTATATCAGCATGACTGATTCAGAACGACAAAACTGGGGATGGAATCACAGCACCTTCTAACTTTTTAGAACACTCACAGCCTTAGGGCTAAACCATTATTATTACAGGAAAAATAAAAACACATGCGCGCCTCAAACCTGCTTATTTCCACATTAAAAGAAACACCAGCAGATGCAGAAATTGTCAGCCATCAGTTAATGCTCCGTGCCGGACTAATTCGTCGTCTGGCATCAGGCTTATACACATGGTTGCCAATGGGATTGAAAATACTCAGAAAAACTGAAGCCATTGTCCGTGAAGAAATGGATAAAGCTGGCGCGCAGGAAGTGTTAATGCCTTCAGTTCAACCTGCAGAACTCTGGCAAGAAAGCCAACGCTGGGAAAAATATGGGCCCGAATTATTACGCATTACCGATCGTCATCAGCGTGAGTTCTGCTATGGACCAACTCACGAAGAAGTGATCACCGATCTGGTACGCCAGGAAATTCGCAGTTATAAACAGTTACCGGTCAATTTTTATCAAATCCAGACTAAATTCCGTGACGAAATTCGTCCACGTTTTGGTTTAATGCGTGCCCGTGAGTTTTTGATGAAAGATGCCTATTCCTTCCACTTGGATCAGGCTTCTTTGCAAGAAACCTATGACAATATGTATGCGACATATTCTCGTATTTTCAGTCGCATCGGCTTGGAATTCCGTGCTGTTCAGGCAGATACCGGCAGTATTGGTGGTAATGCCTCACATGAGTTTCATGTATTAGCCAGTTCCGGTGAAGATGCTATCGCCTTTAGTGATAAAAGCGATTATGCCGCTAATGTTGAATTAGCTGCAGCTTTAAAACCACAGGGTGAACGTGCAGCGGCAGCTGAAACCATGACCGTGGTTGAAACACCTGCTCAGCATACTATTGATGATGTTAGTCAGTACCTTGATAAACCCGCTTCACAATGTCTGAAAACACTATTAGTTGAAGGTGCTGAAGAAGGTTCGGTTGTGGCTCTGGTTGTTCGTGGCGATCATGAACTCAATGAGATTAAAGCTGAAAAACACCCTCTAGTAGCCGCACCACTCACCTTTGTTACCCCTGAAAAAGTACTTGAAATCAGTCATGCCAATATTGGTTCGGTTGGGCCTGTTGGTTTAACCATCCCTGTTATCGTTGATCATGCAGCTGCGTTTGTCAGTGACTTCGTCTGTGGCGCCAATCAGGATGACAAACATTTAACTGGCGTGAACTGGGGGCGTGATTTAGCTGAACCTGAAACAGCAGACTTGCGTAAAGTGGTGGCAGGTGACCCAAGTCCAGATGGCGAAGGTACATTAGAAATCGCACGCGGTATTGAAGTGGGTCATATATTCCAGCTTGGTGAAAACTACAGCAGTAAATTAAACGCGGTTGTGTTGACAGAATCCGGCAAATCACAAGTTATCACCATGGGTTGTTATGGCATTGGTGTATCACGGGTTGTCGCTGCTGCAATTGAACAAAATCATGATGATCGCGGCATCATCTGGCCAGAATCTATTGCGCCTTACCAATTAGTTTTAGTGCCTGTTAACGCACATAAATCAGTTCGAGTTAAAGAAAAAGCTGAAGAAGTCTATCAGCAGCTGCTTGATGCTGGTGTCGACGTATTACTTGATGATCGTGGTCTGCGTCCTGGCGTTGCTTTTGCTGATATGGAATTGATTGGTATTCCGCATCGCCTAATTTTAGGTGAACGCGGATTGGATAATGGCATGATTGAATACAAAAACCGTCGTAGCGGTGATGGCGAAGAGTTTGCGATTGAGGATGTGGTCAGCATCATCAAACAAAAATTGAGCTGAGGTTGAATACATGACAGTCATTAAAGAGACTGACTTTATCGACAGTATTGCAGACGCACTGCAATTTATTGCCTGTTATCATCCAAAAGATTTTATTCAGGCAATGACGGCCGCTTACGAGCGCGAACAATCCGTTGCGGCAAAAGATGCTATCGCACAGATTCTGGTGAACTCCAGAATGTGTGCCGAAAACAATCGCCCTATTTGTCAGGACACAGGCATCGTCAATGTCTTTGTCAAAGTGGGCATGGATGTGAATTGGGAAACCACTAAAAGTCTTGACGATATGGTGAATGAAGGTGTGCGTCGTGCCTATCTTCATCCTGATAATGTGTTACGGGCCTCGATTGTGGCTGATCCCATCGGTCAACGAAAAAATACTGGCGACAATACCCCGGCTGTTATTCACACTGAACTGGTCATGGGAAATCAAGTCGACGTTCTTATTGCAGCAAAAGGTGGCGGCTCAGAGAATAAAGCCAAATTCACCATTCTGAATCCAAGCGACAATCTGGTTGATTGGGTATTAAAAACTGTACCCACCATGGGCGCAGGCTGGTGTCCGCCAGGTATGTTAGGTATTGGTATTGGTGGCACAGCAGAAAAAGCGATGCTGATGGCAAAAGAGTCGTTAATGCATCCCATCGATATCCAAGAATTAATGGATCGCGGTGCAGAAACGGCGGCTGAAAAGCTACGTATCGAATTGTATGAAAAGGTTAATCAACTGGGGATTGGTGCGCAAGGACTGGGTGGGTTAACCACGGTACTGGATGTCAAAATCAGTGATTATCCAACGCATGCTGCCTCATTACCTGTCGCCATGATTCCAAATTGTGCCGCCAGCCGTCATATCCACTTCACTCTAGATGGGTCTGGTCCCGCTGAGTTTGAACCACCCTCCATGGATGACTGGCCAGATATTACCTGGGAAGCCGCAGAAAATACTCGTCATGTTGATTTGGACAATATATCAGCAGATGACATCGCTGAATGGCAGCCTGGTGAAACGCTCTTGTTGTCAGGCCATTTGTTAACAGGACGTGATGCGGCGCACAAAAAAATTGCCGATTTACTGAATAATGGTCAGTCGTTACCTGACGGGCTTGATTTCAATAATCGCTTTATCTATTACGTGGGTCCTGTCGATCCGGTTAAAGGTGAGATTGTCGGTCCTGCAGGTCCAACAACAGCAACTCGAATGGACAAATTCACAGATATGATGCTGGAACAGACCGGTTTGTTAGGCATGATTGGTAAAGCGGAACGTGGTGATGAAACAGTCGCATCAATAAAACAACATCATTCGGTTTATCTGATTGCCATTGGTGGCGCAGCGTATTTAGTGTCAAAAGCGATTAAGTCATCACGGATGGTGGCATTTGAAGAACTGGGCATGGAAGCCATTCGTGAATTTTACGTAGAAAATATGCCGGTTACTGTGGCAGTAGATAGTGAAGGTCATTCGGTACACAAAACAGGTCCGAGTGAATGGAAAATTAACATTGCCGATATACCCATAAACACGAATTAACAAAACATATAAAGAGAGCCTACATATGATTATTGCCTTACCTTTACACCTGTTAGCTGCCGTGATTTGGGTGGGAGGTATGTTTTTTGCCTACACCGCCCTTCGTCCTGCAGCAGTTGAATTACTCACTCAGGAACAGCGTCTGCCTCTGTGGGCAGGTGTCTTAAAAACATTTTTCAATTGGGTCTGGTTGGCTATAGCAACCCTATTGCTTACTGGCGTGTGGATGATTTCTCTACTAGGTGGCATGGGCGGCGTTGATGGAGTCGGCATTCATGTTCATATCATGTTATTGATTGGCATCTTTATGATGCTCATTTTTATGCATGTATTTTTTAATCCATTCAAAAAGCTGAAATGGGCAGTAGTAGAGCATGACTGGATTGCAGGTGCTACAGCCTTAACGCAAATACGTAAACTGGTTCTGCTCAACCTGATCTTAGGTCTTATCACTATTCTGATCGCCAGTTCTGGACGTTATTGGTTTTAGACATGAATACGCTGATGAAATGGTCCTTGCTCAGTCTGATGGTGTTTTTAAGTCAGCAGACTGTGGCAGACACCATTCAGCGTATCCAAAACCCGGATGGTTCCATTGAGTTCAGTAATGTTAGGCAAGCCACATCACAGACTGTCATATACAAATCACAAACAGGTGAAGGATTTGTTTTTTCAGATCAAAAACCTGCACATGGTCATTTCGAAATTTTAAAATACAGCTGTTATGCCTGTAATCCCTCATCAAAAATAAACTGGCATACCATTAAACTGGATTTTTCATCCTATGCTGACGAAGTAAAACGCTATGCCAAGAAATATAACGTGGATGCCGCCTTGGTCAGAGCCGTTATTCATGCGGAATCAGCGTTCAATAAAAAAGCGATTTCCAGAACTGGCGCTCAGGGCCTGATGCAATTAATGCCAGGTACAGCAAAAGACTTAGGTGTGGATAAGCCTTTTAATGTCGACCAAAACATAGAAGGCGGTGTTAAATATCTGGCGGAGCTGCTATCTTTATTCAAAGGCAATACTCGCCTCGCCACAGCTGCTTATAACGCAGGACCCAATGCCGTGAAAAAATATAATGATGTTCCCCCATACTCAGAGACTAAAGTTTATGTAGAACGTGTGAGCATTTTGCATCAACGTTATCAACATGAAAGTTAGAAAAACAAAAAAATGGCTGGCTGAAAATGACCATTTAATCCACGCCACCATGCAAAAAGTGGCTTCACATGTTCAGCGTGAAGAAGGTGAGTGGGTATTGAATACCATTACATTAGAAGGTCAGGATGTCCCCTTTAAATACAAACGCCGACGCCGATATAAATCATTGAATGGCGCGCGGGTAGATATCGTCTATTACCCGGATAAAGAAGTGATTGCCCGCATGACTTTCGAATATATGAAAGTAGTTAAGATTGCCTTATCCTGACACTGGTACACGTAGCGTCATCACACCATTACGCTGAGTAATATCGAGATGCTTCATAAAACTCATCCCCAATAAAACCACACCATCACTCATATGCGGATTAATACTCGCATCGACATGCTCTAAGGTAATGCCACCAAGACGAACCGTGTCGACATCGGTCTGAAATACTGGCACCACACCATTAGCTGTCGAGACCATCGATGTAGCGCCTTTTTTAATCCCGCCGCTTCTGCGATAGCAGCAGGAATACTGACATTAGTAGCACCTGTATCCAGTAAGAAATTAACAGGGTGACCGTTGATATAGCCAGGGGCCAGATAATGGCCATCACGGTTACGTTTTAATGTGACTTCTCCGGTGCCTGAATTTGCGGACATCAAAGCCTGATTCGGATTGTCACGCTGCTGAATATAGCCATTAAAGAATAAGGTAAGTGACCCCATTAAGAACAGCCAGAACAATATGGTGACAATATTGCCGGAAAATAATTTTGATATATCAGGTGCACTCATACCTGCTCTTCCCCTTATATTTGTCGCCATAGTATAAACAACCATGACAATAAGACTAATGCTTGATATGGTGTCGCCATCTGAATAATTCAATTAGAGGTGTGTCATTAATACCATCAGTATTCTTGGTAGTGGTTGGTTAGGCTTACGCTTAGCAAGACAGTTACAGAGAGCTAATACCGAGATTAAACTCTCGACACGTGACTCAGAAAAACAGTCTTTATTGGTTGAACAAGGCTTTGATGCCTACCAAATCGATATTGAAACACCAGCTGACTTTAGTCAGTTTCTGGACGCTGACACATTAATTATCAATATCACCAATAAAAATAAAATGGCATATGAGCAGCTGATCAAACAGATTGAACAAAGCCCGATTAAACAGGTGTTATTTATCAGCTCCAGTTCTGTTTACCAAAATACCAATGACTGGGTTAGAGAAGAACGTCAATATGAAAACGAAGAGAGTATTCTGTGGCAAATAGAATCCCTGTTTAGGCAGTCTTCGGAGTTCTCCACTAGCATTATTCGCTTCAGTGGCTTGATAGGCCCACAACGTCATCCAGGCCGTTTTTTCAGAAATGGCAAGCAAGTAAAACAGGCGGATGCCCCGGTAAATTTAATTCACCTTGATGATTGCATCGGCATCATTGAACAGCTATTGGAGCAACACGTCTGGGGAGAGGTACTTAATGGCTGTGCAGAAACACATCCAAGCAAAAAACAATTTTACCGCCATGCAGCTGAGCTAATGAATCAGCCTGTACCAGACTTTAATCAGGATAATGCAGCTTCCTATAAAATCGTCAGCAACGATAAAGTGAAAACATTACTGTCCTATCAGTTTCAGTATCCAGATTTAATGTCTATTCCCGCTAGTGCTTATGAATAATCACTTATGTCCCTGTCTCAGCCAGCTTACTTACAGCGAATGTTGCGAGCCGCTTCATAAAAAACAACATCGTGCAGAAAATGCTGAGCAACTGATGCGCTCGCGTTACAGTGCATTTTATTTGGGTGAGATAGACTATTTAATCGCGACACTGCATCCATCGAAACGTCGATTAGATGAACGAAAGTTATTGCAAAATACGGTTAACACAACAAAATGGTTGGGATTACTTATTTTGGATCACCAACAAAAAAATGAACTGGCCGAAGTGGAGTTTGTTGCGTTTTATGAGGACAACCCGATAGGTCAACTCCACGAACGCTCACGTTTTACCTGCGAAAGTGGTGAATGGTTCTATCATGATGGCATTATTCTGCCAGCCGTCAAACTGGGCAGAAACGATCCCTGTTTCTGCGGCAGTGGCAAAAAACTAAAACGTTGTCACGGTTAATCATCACCCAGATAACGTTTTCTCTTAGCCGGTTTTAATTTATCCAAATCGACCATCACCAGACCGTCAATACAATGACCAAAATCAGCGTCGATATTGAAGTCGATGAACCGAACACCACCCTCTTCACAGACATCGGCATATTGTTTATATAAGGTAGGCACAGTCACATTCATATGCGTTAACTGCTCACGCATGGCAGTAAAATCAGCCTCGGCATCGGTGCCACAATAGGTTTGCAACACTTGTTGTTGCAGACTTCGCTCAGCAATATATGGATTTTTCGCTATTGCTAAGTGTTTATCATCTGGAAAATAGTGTTGATAATAACCAACGATTAACGCCTTAGCGAAATCAGGATAACTGTTTGATAAACTAACAGGCCCAAATAGATAGCGGATATCATGGTATCGTTTCAGATAAGCGCCTATGCCATACCATAAATAATCCAGACTGCGTCGGCCCCAATATTTCGGGCTGACAAAGCTTCTGCCTAGCTCAATACCCTTTTCAAAATAGGGTTGCATCGCATCCGGATCGTAAGAAAATAACTCCTGACTATAAATTCCACGACTGCCAGGTTGTGACAGTATGTTATTCACTTCACCGATCCGATAAGCGCCAGCAATTTCTAATTCGTTTTCATCCCATAAGATCAGATGACGATAATCACGATCATAACGATCGATATCGCGCCTTTTCCCTGTCCCCTCTCCGACCTGCCTAAACGTAAACTCACGTAAACGGCCGACTTCATGCATCACAGCTGAATCAGGTTGATAGTCAAATAAATAGATCTTTTTATTATCTGCTGTCTGGCCTAATAACTCCGCCGATTGCAACTCACGTTTAATATTACGACGGTCCTGTGGGTGAGCTATAGTTTGCTCTGTAACAAATAACGGTTTTTTACCTTTTGCCATCCGATAGAGGTGGCGGCGTAATAGTTTAGCCTTTTCTGCTTTCACCAATGGCAGTTGGTCAACTTGTTTATAAGGAATAGGTTCGCCAACACGCATGGTGATGTTCTTTGAGTTTTTATTAAACATCTCATGCGCCAACATCATGCCAGAAAGTGGTTTATAGACCATGGATGCACTGTAGAACAAGGAAGAGTTTCTGGCACCGACATAGATAGGCAGAATAGGTGAGTTGGTTTTCTTAGCAAAATTCAGAAAACCGGTATTCCATTTACCATCACGTACACCACTAGGACGAATGCGCGATACTTCACCCGCCGGGAAAACAATCACTGCTTCTTCATTATTCAGAGAATCAATAATGCGAGAAATACTACTTTTGCGTGTGGATTTCGATAAATTATCGACAGGTAAGAACAAAGAGTCGACCGCGTTAAAATTCATTAACATATCGTTTGCGACGATTTTGACATCACGGCGGACTTCACCAACCAATTTTAATAATGACAAACCATCCAGCGCACCCAGTGGATGATTAGCAACAATGACCACCCGCCCTGTTGCCGGAATATTATTGCGATCACGGTGGCTAATGCTGTAACTGAAATTGAAATAATCCAGCACCTGCTCAATAAAATCGAAGCCTTTTAAATCCTGATGCAACTCGAGGAATCGATTCACTTCCTGCTCGTGTGTAATTTTACGCAGAAAGCTAATCGTCGATTTTTTTATCCAAGGACGGGAGCGTTCGAATTTAGGAAATTTTTGTTGAACGGCTTGTTCGATATTGAGCATGTTTTCTCTCTATGCTTGCAGACAGCTTGCAAGCATAGAGAGAAGATATGACAGCCTTATAACGTTTTAATGACGTTTTTGTGACGATTAGTGGTCGTCAGCGTGGGAGAAGTATAAAGCCAGTGCGATAAGGCCAATACCACCAGCAAGCGCCAGCAAATCAAGCGGACCGTGAAAGTCCATGCTAATGGCATGTTCAAAAAAGTTAACAATCAGAATCATCAAAACAACACGGCCTAAACGTGCTTTTAGATCATCCAAACTGTGAATAGCTAATACTTTCGAGTTCTCACTCTCTTCTGCTTCTTCGATTTTACTGATAAACAGCTCATACAAGCCAAGAGAGAAGATAAACAGTACGGTCGCCAGCAAATAGCCATCAATCACCTCAACGACGTGTGCCACGGTTTCAGCACGAAAATCCTTTCTGGCATCACCAATCAAATCAGGTGACATGTATTCGCCAAGATGAGAAAGTAAATAATAGACATCAACCGTTGCCATATAAAACATGGCTAATGCGGTAATCAGACTAGCGATAACAGCTACCAGTACAACAAAACGACTATTCCAGAGCGCTTTTTCAAACAATCTTTCCATTGATTTAGTACTCGTTTCTTTTTATGCAGCTTGAACAGGAATAGCGTGACGCATGTGTGTGATATCGTTTTTTTCGTCGAGATACACCAGTGTTGGCTTAAAGTTTTCGACTTCTTTGGCATCAAGTGTTGCGAATGCACAAATAATTAAACGATCGCCTGGGGAAGCTTTATGGGCAGCTGCACCATTGACTGAAATGATATTTGAACCATCTTCTGCGCGAATAGCGTAGGTAGTAAAACGTTCGCCGTTGGCGACATTGTAAATCTGGATTTGCTCATATTCATGAATACCAGCGGCTTCCAGTAACTTACCGTCAATTGCACACGAGCCTTCATACTCCAACTCGGAATGAGTCACACAAGCACGATGTAATTTTGCTTTTAAAAAGGTCAGTTGCATAGCCAGAATGTTCTTATGAAATAGCCCAATATTATCGCTTTTTAACAAAAATCAGGCAAGGTCACAGGCAATATTATCTATTAATCTTACGCTTCCCAGCCTTGCAGCCACAAAAATACGAATGTGTTTGTCATTGGCATTAGCCAGTTCCAGATCATTTGCGCGACGAATATCGACATACTCAGGTTCCAGTCCCGCTTTTTGTAACTCTTCTTTCGCCGTCGCACAAAGTTGATGGAAGTCAGTAAGGCCATCTTCTTCAATAGCTTGCTTCATTGACAGCAGTGTTTTATAGATCAACGGCGCTTGAACTAATTGTTTTTGGTTCAATAAGCTGTTTCTGGAACTCATGGCCAGTCCACTCTCATGCCTTTTTGTTGGCACGCCAATCACATCTACCGACAAATTTAAGTCCGCCACCAGTTTCTTGATTAACATTAATTGCTGGTAATCTTTCTCACCAAAAATGGCAATATCAGGCTGCACCATATTGAATAGTTTTGTTACAACGGTAGCGACGCCATCAAAGTGGCCAGGGCGACCTTTGCCGCAGAGCTTATCATCGACACCAGGAACAATGACTTTGGTTAACGATGCCATACCATTCGGATAAATCATTTCCTCAGTCGGCGTAAAAATCAGCTCACAATCGAGTTCACTCAATAACTGGATATCTTCATTCAATGTTCGGGGATAATCAGAAAGATCCTGTTTATCATTGAACTGCAGCGGATTCACAAAAATGCTGACGACAACGCGATCCGCCAGCTCACGCGCTTTTTGTACTAAAGAGAGATGACCTTCATGCAGGTTGCCCATTGTCGGTACAAATGCAATCACTTCATTCTGTTGACGCCAACTTTTGATGCGGGTTCGTAATGCTCCCAAGTTTTCTGCTATCGCCATTAGAACTGCTGCTCCGCATTAGGAAATGCACCTGATTTCACCGATTGTACATAGCTTGTCAGAGCGGCTTGTATTGAGCCAGTATCCGCTAAAAAGTCGTGACTGAAGCGTGGTCTTCGGCCAGGCGTTAAGCCCAACATGTCATAGACTACCAACACCTGCCCATCACAGTCGCTACCAGCACCAATACCTATCACAGGAATATCCAACTGTTTGGATACAACGGCCCCTAAGGTTGCCGGTACGCATTCCAATACCAGCATATCTGCA
The DNA here is from genome assembly GCF_030296755.1 of Methylophaga marina. Classification (NCBI taxonomy): domain Bacteria; kingdom Pseudomonadati; phylum Pseudomonadota; class Gammaproteobacteria; order Thiotrichales; family Piscirickettsiaceae; genus Methylophaga; species Methylophaga marina. Next base: position 2,618,034 of record NZ_AP027741.1, on the reverse strand, counting down.
CCAGCTTCTTGCAGACTGATGGCATCGGCAATCAATTCTTCTGCGGCCTGTGTTTCACGACCCTGCACGATGTAACCACCTAACCGATGAACTGACTGAGGTAATAACCCTAAATGTCCACATACGGGTATGCCACGTGCAGTTAGCTGTTTAACTGTATCGGTGATGACGGCGCCACCTTCCAGTTTGACCATTTGAGCGCCGCCTTCAGCCATCAGGCGAGCAGCGTTTTTGATAGCTTGTTCAGCGTTGGCATAACTCATAAACGGCATATCAGCGATGACAAATAACTTATCACTACCGCGGATCACATTAGCCGTGTGATAAATCATATCGTCAACACTCACAGGAACTGTACTCTCTTGTCCCTGGATAACCATTCCCAAAGAATCACCTACTAGTAGAACATCCACACCGGCTTGCTCAAGTGCGTAACTAAAGCTGGCATCATATGCAGTGAGTACAGCAATTTTTTCTTGCGCCGTTTTCATTTGACGCAGATGTTTAAGACTAATACGGCTCATGATTATTTCTTCTCTGAGACGGGCAATGGATTGTAATAATGACGACCACTTTGAATACTGCAGATTTGTTCAAGTAATTGCAGATAGTCTTGATCACCATTCACTAGATCAATTTGTTCTGCATTCACAATCAATAACGGCGACGCATCGTAATAGTGGAAAAAATCCGCGTAGGTATCAGCTAACCGTTTCAGATAACCCTCTTCCACGTGCTGCTCATAGCTAATGCCACGTTGAGCAATACGCGATTTCAACACTGGCAATGATGCTTGCAGATAGATGACTAAATCAGGGGTTCTATGGTGTAACGTTAAATTATCATAAACCATATTATAGAGCGCTAACTCATCGTCATCTAAGGAAATTTGAGCAAATAACTTATCTTTCTCTACCATGAAATCAGCGATGTGCAAGTCGTTGAATAAGTCATCTTGATTGAGTGTTTTACCCAACTTAACGCGTTGCATTAAAAAACTGAGCTGTGTTGGAAGAGCGGATTGTTTGGGATAAAGGTAAAATTTTTCCAGAAAAGGATTTTGTTCTGGCTGTTCGAGTAAAACAGAGCCGGAAAAACTCTCAGCCAGACGTTTTACCAGATGCGTTTTACCTACGCCGATAGGTCCTTCAACCACAATATAACGATGTGATAGTGAGTGATTCATTATTTATGCGTTTCCACTTTTCTCAAGCCATCTAAAGGACAGTTTTGCTTGATTACTGATAGCTGACCTTGTCCAGGAATAGTTAAGTCAGCAACAATTTCGGCTAATGGATAGACAACAAAAGCCCGTTCGCTTAGGCCTGGATGAGGCACCTTGAGTCTGTCATCATCAATAACATAATCGGAATACACCAAGATATCGAGATCCAACGTGCGTTCGCCCCAATGGCGTTTCTTCACCCGGCCATGTTTATGTTCAAGTTGTTGCAGGTTATCAAGCAATACATGTGGCGGCAATGCTGTATCCACCTCGACAACCGCATTCACATAATCCGGCTGATCCTGAGGCCCCATTGGCGGGCTATGATAAAGCGATGATTGATGTAAAAGACGTGTATCTTCGAGATTTTTTATATCTTCTATCGCTGTCAAAATTTGTGTCTGCGGGTCGTCTAAATTACTTCCCAATCCAATAAAAACCTGCATCAATTTTGTTCCGACTTTTTCGCTGCGGGTCGTCTACGGCGTCTACGGCGAGGCTTTTTGACGCTGCCCTCTTTGCCCAGAGCATCGACCATGGACTGTTGCTGTTTCACTGTTTCTGTCTGAAATTTTGTCCACCAATCTACCGTTTCACTCAACGGTTCACCAGCTTGAGCTCTTAATGCTAAAAAGTCATATCCAGCACGAAACTTGGGATGCAATAATGTTTTGAATGCTCTTTTTCCCTGACGCTTCAATAGGCGGGGCTGCAAAGTCCAAATATCTCGGGTGACCAGACTATAACGCTTGGGAACAGCAACACGTTGGATCTGTTCTCCAATAATTTCAGATGATGCACGTTGCATCGCTGGAATTTCTGGCATGCCATTAGTCATCAATAAAACCGTACGCTGCCGCACTGGCTCCCATAATATTGCTGCAAACAAAAACGCTGGTGTCACTGGCTTACCGGCTGCGATACGAATATCCGTATTTTCTAATGCCTTCATCAGCATCGTTCTTGGATAACCGTCTTGTTCTTCATGCAACAACGCAGCAGTTTGTGGGTAGAGATGCTCAAACAGACCGTAATGACAGAGTAATTCATGTGTCATGGCAGCCTGGCCACTCAGATACAGTTTTAGTGTTTCATCAAACAGCCTTGCCGGCGGTATATCTCGAATCAAATGTGCCCAATCAAAAATGCCTTGCTCTGTCTCTTTATCCAGCTTTAAGCCAAGCTTAGCTAAAAAGCGACAGGCTCTTAACATGCGAACAGGATCTTCACGATAACGTGTTTCAACATCACCAATTAAACGGATAAGGCCCGCATTGAGATCGGCCATTCCGCCAGTGTAATCGATGATAGAAAAATCTTTGATATTGTAATAGAGCGCATTGATCGTAAAATCACGTCGCCAGGCATCTTGTTCTAAAGTGCCAAACACATTGTCCTGCATAATGCGGCCCTGAGTATCAACATGTTGTTTAGCCTCAGGTGGCGCACGGAAAGTAGCGACTTCTATAACGTCACGTCCAAACCGAACATGAACCAGCTTAAATCGTCGTCCGATCAACTGGCTGCGTTTGAATAGCGCATGCACTTGTTCTGGCGAGGCATTGGTGGCTACATCAAAGTCTTTTGGTTCATAACCTAGCAAAAGATCGCGTACACACCCACCGACGAGATAAGCATCATAGCCGCCCTCTTTCAAGGTATACAGCACTTTGAGTGCATGTTGACTAATCTGTTTACGCGATATGGTGTGTTCACTGCGAGGGATAATTAACGGTTCGCGTCCTTGTTGCGGATGTTGGCCGTTTTTGCCTCTCACCAATTTGTTGAAAATTTTATTTAACGACAGCATAAGTTTTGAATAATACCACGCTCATCCATTTTTCTATGATTTATATAATGGCATTACAGTGATAATGCCTTATGAACAGGGCCGAATGAGCGTCTATGAATATCCGTTACCCCTAGCGTTAGAAGTGCTTGCTGATGTTGCTTGGTTGGATAGCCTTTATGCTTGGCAAAACCATAGCCTGGATACTGTTCCTCCAGTGCAATCATTTCTTGGTCACGGGCGACTTTAGCTAAGATTGAAGCGGCCGCAATAGCGGGCTCAGATTGATCACCTTTAATAATGGTGGTGACGGGACAATTAAGCTTAGGGGCATGTATACCATCGACAAGCACGTGTTCTGGGACTATAGATAAGGCTTCAACGGCTCTTTTCATCGCAAGTAAACTGGCCTGAAGAATATTTAGCTCGTCTATTTCATCTGGCTCAGCTCGTCCCATTGCCCAGGCTAAAGCATGCTCTTTGATTAAAGGTACCAGACTCTCTCTTCGTTTTTCAGTGAGTTTCTTTGAATCAGCCAAGCCTGCAATTGGGTTATCAGGATTCAGTATGACAGCAGCAGTCACTACGGGCCCGGCTAATGGGCCACGTCCAACTTCATCAACGCCGGCGATAATAAGCGTATTTGTCATGAATGATGAGTATCAATAAAAGAAATAACGGCTCTGGCTGCATTGTCAGCGCCACCGCTAGGCCCGAGCGCTTTAAGCACTTGTTCTTGAACAATATGAGCCTGTTGTCGGGCTTCTACTGCGGTCAGAAAATATAATAACCGTGGCGCTAACTCAGCTACCGATACCTGGCTCTGCAGTAACTCAGTGACGACATTTTTTCCGGTCACAATATTACATAAACCCACGTAAGGAATTTTTACCAGTCGTTTGAGAATCTGGTAAGTCAGTGGCGCAACCCGGTAAGTAATTAAATGCGGTACACCTAACAAAGCAATTTCCAGAGTGACAGTGCCTGATGCCGCCACAATCGCATCACAGCTACGAACGACATCATAAAACTCACCAGAAATGACCTCCACTTTCACCGCCGTTTCTGATAAATATGGCTCAATTAACGTCCGATCTAACCCAGGTGCTAAGGGTAAAATAACCTGCACAGAATTATCACGTTGTTGAATATGCTCGGCGGTCGCTAACATCACTGGCAATAATGCTTCCACCTCACTCCGACGACTGCCAGGAAACAAGCCTAAGACAGGCGCTTTCGCATCAAGGGAAAAATGAGACTTGGCCTGTTCAGAAGTCCAGTCTGAATGTACTGCATCAACTAAGGGATGACCAACACATTTCACAGCCACATCGGCTTTTTCATATAGCGACTGTTCAAATGGAAACAACACCAGCATCAGATCAACATAACGCTTTATGGCTTTGATTCGACCAGCCCGCCAGGCCCATATTTTAGGGCTGATATAGTAAATAACCGGAATACCCAATTCACGCGCTTTTTTAGCTAGCTTTAGATTAAACCCAGGGTAATCGACTAATATTAATGCGTCAGGTTTACTTGAAGCTAAATGTTCAACGGTTTTATCAAAAACAGCTTTGATATGAGAGTAGCGTTTAATGACCTCAACCAGGCCCATGACAGCAAGCTCAGCAAAATCGGTGATAATATCCACACCCGCTTCACGCATGGTCTCACCACCGATACCGGAAACAGAAATATCCGGCCGGTGTTGTTTCAAGGCTTTTAGCATTCTGCCGGCATGGGCATCACCAGAAGCCTCACCCGCCACGACAAATAATTTAGGCATGCTTACTCAGTCTCGTCAGCTTCCAGATAACCCACTAACTCAAGTCCAAATCCTGAAACACCAGTCAACTTCGTGGGTGTCCCCATCACGCGCATTTTTTTCACGCCTAATGCTGACAAAATTTGTGCACCAACACCAAATGTACGCAGATCCCAGCCCCCTTAACAGGTAAAGGGCTCTCATCACGGTCTTCTCGTTCATAACGTGCAATTTTGGCCGCTAACTGTTTATTCTGAGCCGGTAACCTCAAAACAACCAGAATACCTTTACCCGCTTGTTGAATTTGTTTCAGCACTTGAGGAACTGGCCAATGTGTCGGCTCCCTGACCGAGCCTAAAATATCACTGAGTGGGTCTGCCATATGCACGCGAACCAACGTTTCTTCATCAGGAGTAATATCACCATAGGTGAGGGCTAGATGGACCTGAGAATTGACTGAATCCTGAAAGCTGTATAGCTGAAAATCACCATACTCAGTAGGAAACTGACATTGAGATAATTTTTCGACGGTCATTTCATTTTCAAGTCGATAACTTATCAGGTCAGCAATCGTACCAATTTTCAGATCATGTTTTTGTGCAAAGGTTTCCAAGTCTGGGCGCCTGGCCATACTGCCATCATCATTTAAAATTTCAACAATGACAGCTGCTGGAGATAAGCCGGCAAGCTGAGCGAGATCACAGCCAGCTTCCGTGTGACCAGCTCGTGTTAACACCCCACCCGGCTGTGCTTTTAAGGGGAAAATATGGCCTGGTTGAACCAAATCCTCAGGTCGTGAATCAGGATCAACTGCGACTTGCACGGTTAAAGCACGGTCGGCCGCTGAAATACCAGTCGTCACTCCTTCTGCCGCTTCAATGGAGACAGTGAAGTTAGTGGAATAAGGCGTCTGATTGTCACTGACCATCAGTGGTAATCGTAATTCACGACAACGATTTTCCGTTAGCGTCAGACAAATCAAACCACGCCCAAACCGTGCCATAAAATTAATGGCATCTGGTGTGACTTTTTCTGCAGCCATAATGAGGTCACCCTCATTTTCACGATCTTCATCATCCATAATGATGACCATTTTTCCCTGTCTGAGATCGTCAATAATCTCTTCTGTGCTGTTGAGTTGCATATTAAGTATCACTGTTTCCTGACAATGTTTCTCTGGCGTATACAGGGTCGAGTCCAGGTAACAAACGCTCAAGATATCGAGCAATCAAGTCGACTTCCAAATTCACAACCGTACCCACTTTATATTCTTTAATAATGGTTTCCTGCATAGTGTGGGGAATGATATTGATTTCAAACCAGCCCGCTCCAACCTCATTCACCGTAAGACTCACACCATCAATCGTCACAGAACCTTTTTTAGCGATATAGCGTTCCAAATTGGCGGGTACTTCCATTCGAAACTGTACTGAGCGCGCAGACGGTGTCATCTCTAACACCTTACCAAGACCGTCGACATGGCCACTCACCATATGTCCACCAAGACGATCGCCTACAGCAAGCGCTTTTTCAAGATTAACGGGTGAGCCTTCAGTAATCTGTGATAGTGCAGTTCGCTCGAGACTCTCTTTTGATACATCAAAACTCACATGAGACTGATCAAGTTCAACCACAGTCAGACAGACACCATTAATAGCAATGCTATCGCCAAGACTGACATCAGATAAGTCTAATTTTTGGGTCGCCACTTTCAATCTCATATCGCCACCACTTGGGGTGATAGACGTTACCTGTCCCATGGCTGCAATAATGCCTGTAAACATGAATTAAGATTCCTCGTTATATATTGGTCTTGCAGTGATACGCCAATCCTTACCTACTGCCCGGATATCATCAATTGTTAGGGAAATATTCTGAGACATTGTCATCATCTCAGGTAAATGAAACACACCACGTGCCATATCGCCCATAATTTTGGGGGCCATGTATATGACTAATTCATCGATTAAACCTGCTTTTAACAATGCCCCATTCAAGACGCCACCGGCTTCAATCATCAACTCATTGATTTCACGTTGTGCCAGTACCGCCATCAACGCATTCAGATCGATATTTTGGTCTACAGAGGGCAAAACTAAACATTCGGCTGGTTCCGCGATAGTAATATCATTGGCCGTAATCACCAGTACTTTACCCTCTTTGAGAATTTGAGCACTCGCAGGCAATCGTCCATCACTATCCACAATGATTTTGAGCGGTTGTCTGATCTTCTGACCAGAAGGGTACCAATTATCATGATCTGCAGAAAAACGGACATTTAACTGCGGATCGTCCGCGAGTATCGTACCAATTCCAGTCATAATGGCTGAGCTGCGCGCGCGCAGATTTTGTACATCCTGTCTGGCTTCAGGGCCGGTTATCCACTTACTCTCACCCGATGCCATAGCTGTTCGGCCATCAAGGCTCATGGCGACTTTACTTCTGATATACGGTCGACCATGACGCATACGATAGGAAAAACCAGGATTCAACTTCTCTGATTCAGAGCTCAACAGTTTGGTGTGGACCTCTATCCCCGCCTCTCTCAGGCGATGTATGCCTGAACCTGAAACAACGGGATTAGGATCAGTCATCGCTATAAAAACGCGTTTCACACCAGCATTAACCAGAGCATCAGCGCAAGGCGGTGTACGTCCATAATGGCTACAGGGTTCAAGCGTGACATAACAGTCCGCCCCTCTAGCCTGCTCACCCGCTTGGTGTAGAGCGTTTACTTCAGCGTGACTCTCTCCTGCCCGCTGATGCCAGCCTTCACCAACAATCTGATTATCTCTCACAATGACACAACCAACCCGAGGGTTAGGGTCAGTCGTGTATAGTCCATTTTTGGCAAGCTCAATGGCTCTTGCCATATAAAATTCAGCAGAAGCCATGGTCATTTCTCTTAAAATGAAATAACAATGTATTCATATCGAATACAACAAGATATAAAACACTGACTATCAGTAAGAGCATGATATCAGTGCAGATAAACATCTTTATTTTTTATCGTCCGGTTCTGATTTATTTTCCATTCGTTCAATTTCTTCACGAAAGGCATTCACATCCTGAAAACTTCGGTAGACAGAGGCGAAACGCACGTACGCGACTTCATCTAATTCACGAAGTGCATCCATCACCCAGTCGCCAACCAAGCGACTATCGACTTCACGCTCACCCGTTGCCCACAGTCGCCGAGTAATAGTTTTGACGGCTGTATCGACGGCATCAATACTGACGGGCCTTTTTTCCAGTGCTCGCATAAATCCGGCACGTAATTTATTTTCATCAAATAACTCACGTGAGCGATCACGTTTAATCAATCTTGGCAGACTTAATTCAGCCGTTTCGTACGTTGTAAAGCGTTCATTACACTCGACGCACATACGACGTCGGCGGATGGCATCACCTTCCGCCGACAGTCGTGAGTCCACAACTTTTGAGTCATCTGCACCACAAAATGGACAGCGCATAGTGTTTCCGTGAGGTTATTTATGAGTAAACAGGCAAACGATCACAAACCGCTTTTACTTTACTCTTCACATCGTTAATCACCTGTTCACTTCCCGCTGCGTCAATGACATCACACATCCAGTTTGCCAGATCGCGACACTCTTCTTCTTTAAAACCGCGAGTCGTCACAGCAGGTGTACCAACACGGATACCTGATGTCACAAAAGGTGATTGTGGATCATTTGGAACCGCATTTTTATTGACCGTGATATGAGCAGCGCCTAACCAGGCATCGACATCTTTACCTGTCAGGCCAGCTTCTATAAAACTGACTAGGAATAAATGGTCATCAGTACCATTTGAGACAACGTCATAACCACGTGTCATAAACACATCAGCCATCACACGTGCATTTTTGATGACCTGATCCTGATAGGTTTTGAACTCAGGCAGCATGGCTTCTTTGAAGGCAATTGCTTTAGCTGCAATCACATGCATTAAAGGACCACCTTGGAAACCAGGGAAAACAGCCGAGTTAAGTTTTTCTCGATCTCAGGGTTGGCTTTTGCCAGAATCAAACCACCACGTGGACCACGTAATGTTTTATGCGTTGTTGTCGTTGTGACATCAGCAATTTGCACCGGGTTAGGATATAAACCTGCGGCAACCAGCCCTGCTACGTGGGCCATATCAACCAGTAAATAAGCGCCGACTGCATCAGCGATATCACGAAAACGTTGCCAATCCACTACACGAGAGTAGGCAGAAAAACCAGCTACGATCATTTTTGGTTGATGTTCTTTTGCTAAACGCTCGACTTCATCATAATCAATTTCGCCGGTTTCAGCATTCAAGCCATATGAAACTGAGTTATAGATTTTTCCTGAAGCACTGACTTTAGCGCCATGTGTCAGATGACCACCATGTGCCAGACTCATGCCTAAAATAGTATCACCAGCTTGTAATAAAGCGAGATAAACTGCAGCATTAGCTTGTGAACCAGAGTGTGGCTGAACGTTAGCATAATCAGCACCAAACAACGATTTCGCACGTTCAATGGCAATAGCTTCTACTGTATCAACATGTTCACAACCACCATAATAACGTTTGCCAGGATACCCTTCAGCATATTTATTGGTTAAAGATGAGCCCTGAGCTTCCATTACACGAGGGCTCGTGTAGTTTTCTGAAGCGATCAGTTCGATGTGATCTTCTTGACGTTTATCTTCCGCAGCGATTGCATTGAACACGTCATCGTCAAAGCCAGCGATGGTCATGTTTTTATTGTACACAGTATTCCCCTGTATCTACTGTAAAATGGGACATTATTCTATCTCACAACGTCGCTGGCATCTATGGCATAGTGACAGTTTTATTCGCATAAGGATTAAATCATAGCTTATGAAAATAGGATTAATTGGAACAGGCCTGATGGGGCAAGCCTTATCACATCATTTATTAGCTGAGAATCAACCACTGGTCGTGTTTAATCGCAGCCTTGAAAAGTGTGATGAGTTAAAGGCTCGAGGCGCTGCTGTAGCGACATCTGCGCAAGCTCTAGTTGAGCAGTGTGATATTTGTTTACTTTTTTTAAGTGATGCAAAAGCCATCAACTCTGTACTGGACGATATCAACACTGAGACGTTTAAAAACTGTCTGATTATACAGATGGGCACAATCGCACCTGAAGAGTCACGCGAACTTGCCAATCGTGTAAAAACGACAGGCGGTCGATATCTTGAGTGTCCTGTACTTGGCAGTTTACCTGAGGCAGGCAGTGGCAAATTAATTTTAATGGCTGCAGGTGAAAAATCTGACTTTAATACGGCACTGCCATTACTTGAGTTGATTGGCCATGAACCACAGTACATAGGCGAGATTGGACAAGGAGCGACTGTTAAACTCGCTATGAATCAGTTAATCGCAGGCCTGACAGCCAGCTTTGCATTGAGTTTGGCCTTAGTCGAAAAAGAAGGCATTGCCACTGAACAGTTTATGAAAATTGTGCGTGATAGTGCCCTATATGCACCCACTTTTGATAAAAAACTGACTCGAATGGTGGACAGGGATTTCTCGGCACCCAACTTCCCAACCAAACATCTCGCAAAAGACACTCGCCTCTTCTTAACCGTTGCCAACGAACTAGGCCTGGACACAAGTGCACTCAGAGGCATTGAGCTACTGCTACAGAAAACGCTGGATATGGGACTTGATAACACTGATTACTCAGCATTGATGGCGGCTGTTTCGCCCAAAGAGTCATAAAAAAAGCCCTCATTTGAGGGCTTTTTATAAGTCTAGACTTCGAATAAATCTCGTCTAACAATCGTTTCGCGTCGGTCGGGGCCGGTTGAGATAATATCAATTGGCACACCGGCGAGGCTTTCAACTTTTTCTATATAGGCACGGGCATTTTCAGGCAGTTCACTATATTCAGTGATGCCCAAAGTAGACTCTTTCCAACCCGGCATATCAATGTATACAGGCTCACAACCTTCGAACTCATCTGCACTTAACGGTAAGATATCGACAGGTTGACCGTCTTTTTCATAGGCAACACATAGACGAATAGTTTCGATACCATCAAGCACGTCTAGCTTGGTCAGACATAGTCCCGTGATACTATTTATCCAACTAGCACGATTCAGTGCCACCATATCTAACCAACCACAGCGGCGGTCACGTCCGGTTGTGGCACCTTTTTCCATGCCTTTATCAGCCAGATATTTTCCAGTTTCATCAAACAACTCAGATGGAAATGGTCCACCACCGACACGCGTGGCATAAGCTTTTGTAATACCAAGAACATAATCAATATGACAAGGACCTACACCAGAGCCAGTTGCACTGCCTCCCGCTGTTGTATTGGACGAAGTAACATAAGGGTATGTGCCGTGGTCAATATCTAACAAAGCACCTTGTGCACCTTCAAACATGACATTGTCACCCGCTTTATGATACCCCTGAAGCATCGCTGGGATATCAGCAATAAGTGGGATTAAGACATCACGCATTGCGAGTGTATCTTTTAATACAGTTTCATAATCAACAGGTGCTACTTGGTAATAATTAACTAATGAAAAGTTATGAAACTCAATGACTTCTTTTAGTTTTTCAGCAAAGGCTTTTTCATTCATTAAGTCACCGACACGTAGACCTCGACGGCCAACTTTGTCTTCATATGCGGGACCAATACCTCTACCTGTTGTGCCGATAGCGGCTTTACCTAAGCGTGACTCACGCGCCTTATCCAAAGCGATATGATAAGGCAAAATCAATGGGCAGGCCGCACTGATTTTTAAGCGTTCACGTACAGGAATCCCGTTGGACTCAAGCTCTGCCATCTCTTTCAATAGTGCTTCAGGGCAAACCACAACACCATTACCAATCAAGCATTGAACGTTTTCACGGAGAATGCCAGATGGAATCAAATGCAACACCGTTTTTTTGCCATCAATAACCAGTGTGTGACCAGCATTATGACCACCTTGGAAACGTACTACAGCAGAGACATTATCCGTTAGTAAATCGACTAATTTACCTTTACCTTCATCGCCCCATTGGGAGCCAATTACAACTATATTTTTAGCCACGAGTTTGTGTTCCTATTTCAGTCACTTGCCAGTGACCATTTTGTTTTACCAATGTATGTGTGGTGGAAGTCTGAGAACCAGGAAATTGATAAATGACCACCTTTCCTGATTCACGTAATGATTTGACAGTGGCGTGAAGATGGCTGTCTTCAGCCCACTCAACACCTATTGTTTCCTGGTTGAATGATTCAGCAGGGAGCTGTGTCGCCAGCTTCTTCAAGTCAAGACTAAATCCCGTTGCTGGCTGAGCCAGACCAAAGGCTTCACCGATATCATCATAACGACCACCTGCTGCAATAGCATAAGATGATTCCGGTTTGTAAGCTGCAAACACCACGCCCGTGTGGTAGTGATATCCGCGCAGTTCAGCAAGATCGAAGTTAATAGCAATACCTGGGATTCGCTGCGTAAGCGCGTCAGCAATTTGTTCAAGCGTACTTAATGCAAGCTGCACTGATTTTGGTGCATTCTTTAATACAGATTTAGCTCGTGGCAAGACAGATTTATCACCATTTAACTCAGACAACTCTTGCAACATTTGCCTAGCATCTTTACTAATCTGATAACTGTCTAACAGAGCGGATATATCGGTAACAGCCTTTCGTTGTAAAGCAGAAAATAATTCTTGCTCTTGGCTTTCTGTCAGCCCAGCAAACTCGGCTAATCCTCTATAAACACCAACATGACCGATATCCAGCGCTATCTTTGATACTGCGCCAGATTTTTTAGAAGCTCAACCATCAGCTCAATGCTTTCAATATCACTCTCAGGTCCCGCATGACCATAGATTTCAGCACCTAGCTGTATGGGATTTCTGACCCCATTCAATCCGGTAGGTAAAGTATGAAGAACACTACCTATGTAGCACAATCGAAGAATATCTGATTGATGACGTAGCTTGTGAGCAGCAATTCTGGCCACTTGTGGTGTCATGTCTGCCCGTATACCCAGCATTCTGCCGGACATTTGGTCCGTCAGCTTAAATGTTTGTATATCTAAACTTTTTGCCGTACCAGTCAGCAGTGAGTCCAGATACTCAACTAAGGGTGGAACAACAAGCTGATATCCCCAACCTCGCATGAAGTCGACCAGTATTCGATGCATATTCTCAAGTTGAGTTGCTTCTTGAGGCATAAGCTCATCAATACCTTCAGGTAGCAGCCAGCTCTCTTTTATAGTCATTATGAGTTAATTTATCCAGTACAAAAAAATCAAACCGACAAGCATGCATATCAAACCAGTTAGTCTAATTTGAGTATCGCTCATGCTTGCCGTTTGTAATAAAGCGCGTTTAAACATAGTCGGATTGAGAAACGGCATTAAACCTTCGATAATCAGTACTAATGCCGTTGCTACGAGAAGACTATGGCCTAATTCTCCGCTCACTTCACAGGGAGTTCAGCATCGTTAAAACGTTTGAAGAAGTCACCTTTGGGTTCAATGACCAGCATGTCGTCACCATTAAACACATTTTTATATGCTGATAGTCGACGATATAAGGAATAGAACTCTTCATTTTCACCGAATGCTCTAGCATAGATATCCGTGGCTTTAGCGTCACCTTCACCACGTAACTCTTCTGCTTGACGTCTTGCTTCGGCAATAATAACGGCACGCTGACGATCAGCATCTGAACGAATTTTTTCCGCTTCTTCAGCACCTTGTGAACGCAGCTCTTTTGCAACACGTTCACGCTCAGCTTCCATACGTGTATAAACAGATGTACTGACTTCAGAAGGCAAATCAATACGTTTTATACGCACATTTGAGATAGAAATACCAAAGCCTTCCGCTACACGGTTAGCTTCTGTCAGAATATCCTGAACCATTGCCACACGGTCACCAGACACGACTTCTTGAATTGTCTTACGTCCAAACTCTGCACGCAAACCATCCTTGATTATTTGTGATAATCGCGATGCCGCACGGTCTTCGTCACCACTCATGGATCTGAAATAGGTTGCCACATCGCTGATACGCCAAATGATGAAAGAGTCGACTATGACATTCTTTTTCTCACCTGTCAGGTATCTAGCAGGTTGTGCGTCGAGTGCCATTTCACGAGCATCAAACTTACGAACATCTGTGACAAAAGGTGTTTTGAAATGAATACCTGGCTTAAAGTCAGCCTTTTCAATCTGACCTAATCTGAGCAGAAGTACTTTTTGACGCTCATCAACAACAAAAATAGATGATGATAAAGTGATGACGGCTAGTGCCAGTAAAATTAAAATCAGTGTCAAACGGGAACTCATTTAGCGACCTCCTCTGCTACGAGCATCATCGCTTGATGAGCTTTTGTTTGAAGATGAAGTATTAGCCGACGTAGATGACGGATAATTAAAGCTATCTAAATCCAGTTGTGTTGGACTGCTGTTACGACGATTCATGCGGTCTAATGGTAGATAAAGTACATTACTACCGCCATTTTCCATATCAACCATCACTTTTTGGCTCTTAGAAAACACGGATTCCATTGTATCAAGGTATAGTCTCTCAGCTGTAATGTCGGGTGCTTTATTAAACTCCGTCATGACTTGAGTGAAACGGCTCGCATCACCCTCTGCTTTTGCAATAACTTGACTCTTATATGCCTCAGCCTCTTGAACAATTCTAAACGCTCTACCTCTGGCTTTTGGCAAGATATCATTTGAATAGGCTTCTGCCTGATTCTTTTGACGAACTTCGTCTTCGCGAGCTTTTACTACGTCAGCAAATGCTGCTTGAACTTGCTCGGGTGGCTGAACATCTTGCATATTCACACTTGTGACTAACAAGCCCATTTCATGCGAATCAAGCATTGTCTGTAAGAGTTGCTCAGTACTGTTAGCGATCGCGCTTCTACCTTCAGTTAAGACGAAGTCCATATTTGAACGCCCTACTGTTTCACGTACTGCACTTTCCATCATTTGACGCAAAATAACATCAGGATTTCTGACGTTGAAAAGATACGCCGGTGCATCTTGTACTCTGTACTGTACGGCAATCTTGAGATCAATAATATTTTCGTCTTTAGTTAACATCAGTGACTCAGAGTGAATGGTGCCACCACCTCGACTACCACCGCTTCTGTAACCAATCTCAGCTGTACGAATTTCTTCAACGTTGACCACTTCTACTTTTTCAATTGGGCTCGGCAGATGCCAATGTGGTCCAGGCATAGTTGTAGTGGCATATTGACCAAAACGAAGAACAACGCCACGCTCAGCTGGGTCGACTATGTATATCCCTGAGGCGATCCACACCAGAAAAGCAATTATGGCAATCAAACCAAAACCAAAGAAACCGCCCCGACCTGATGAGTTGTTATTGTTATTATTACCTTTACCACCAAAAATGCCACCAAGCTTACGTTGCATATTCTGGATAACTTCGTCTAAATCAGGTGGCCCATCATTGCCACGATTACCCCACGGGTCTTTACCACCGTTTCCGGGTTCATTCCAAGCCATGTAGCTCTCCAAATTGAAAAAACAGAGAATTTATTTCAAACACGCCTATTTTACGGACATGGTCACTATAAGCAACCAAAACCGTATCTAGGCATCAACATATTCAGAAAGTGATTCTTCTGGAAAATATTCATGTAGGGCATCTCGTAACAATTCCAGCCCTTCACCTGTTCTTGCTGACAACCAAATACGGTTAATATTACCCTTATCATCTCTATCGATGCGCGGTGAAATATCATCGACCTTATCTATTTTGTTATAAATAATTACCTGGCGGACTTCATCAGCTTCGATTTGTTTTAAAACCTCATTCACATGATGAATAAGATCATCACGATCATTCGCGCCACAATCAACGACGTGTAGCAGCAGTTCAGCATCACGCGTCTCTTCAAGTGTCGAACTAAATGACTCGACGAGATCATGAGGTAAATCACGTATAAAACCGACCGTGTCTGCCATGATGAGGAGTTCGGTTTCTTGTAGCTTAACTCTTCTTAAAGTTGGGTCTAATGTCGCAAATAATCGGTCATCAGCATAAACTTTAGCTGATGTCATTTTGTTAAATAATGTGGACTTGCCTACGTTTGTGTAACCAACCAGGGACACAACAGGTACACCGCCTCGCTGTCGTGAACGTCGGCCTTGCTCCCGTTGTGACTGAACTTTACCCAAACGCTTCTTAAGTGACTTGATACGTTGGCCTAGTAAGCGTCGGTCTGTCTCCAGCTGTGTTTCACCAGGTCCACGCAATCCGATACCACCTTTTTGCCGCTCAAGGTGAGTCCAGCCTCGAACTAGTCGCGTTGATAAATGCTGAAGTTGGGCTAGTTCAACTTGGAGTTTACCTTCATGAGAACGTGCTCTTCTGGCAAAAATATCCAATATCAGACCTGTTCTGCCCAGCACCCTGCATTTGAGTTTCTGCTCAAGATTTCTTTCCTGACTAGGTGACAACTCATGGTTAAAAATGACTAAGGCTGCATGCGAGGCATGAACATGTTCTGCAATTTCATCAACTTTACCACTACCAGCAAAAAATTTAGGATCGGGGCGGTGGCGTTTTCCTTGAATAATCGCTGCAATCGCTGCACCTGTTGAGCCAACTAATTCAATAAACTCTTGTTGAGAATCATCGTAATCTGGATCATTAAAATTCAGATGAACCAAGACAACAGCTTCTTTCTCTGACGCATCATCGAAAGCTGTTTGAATATCCGGTCTGTCGAACAATCAAATACTCCTATTCTTCTTGGTTAACATTAACATTACGTGCAGGCACGATAGTTGATATAGCATGCTTGTATACCATTTGATTGACAGAGTTTTTAAGTAAGATGACAAACTGATCGAAGGAATCAATCTGACCTTGAAGTTTGATACCGTTTACTAAATAAATAGAAACTGGAATATTTTCTTTTCTTAAAGCATTCAAGAAAGGGTCCTGAAGAGTCTGTGCTTTTGCCATCTTTCACTCCATATATTGTTATTATTTTTGACTGTTTAATATCTCATTCTAAAAGCCTTAACAGAATCGTCAAGCATTATTCGTCAACTCGGGTACTTGCTCTGTTAAGTATCGTTCTACATCATTGATAGGCAAGGCTAAACCACTATCAAACCAGATTCCATCATTCTGGGATCGTAACCAGGTTAGCTGGCGTTTCGCCATCTGACGTGTGGCAACAATTGCACGATAAACAAATTCATCATAATCGTACTTACCTTCAAGATATGACCATGCCTGCCGGTAACCGACTGCACGTATTGATGGTAAGTTCGCATGACAGTCATTTCGATTAAATAATGTTTTCACTTCTTCAATAAAGCCTGCATTCATCATTGTCTGGTATCGCTCAGCTATTCTGTTGTGAAGAATGGCTCTATCAAATGGTGAAACAATGATCTTAGTGACTTTATAGTCAAAACTATCATGGCTTGCTTGAGTCAATTCAGTCAGACTTTTACCCGATACTTCATACACTTCCAGAGCACGTTGTAAACGCTGTGGATCATTAATGTGTATTCGTGCTGCTGAGACTGGGTCGATTTCTTTTAACCGATTGTGTAAGGCTTCAATGCCCAATTGCTGAATTTCCAGATTTAGCTTTTCTCTGATAAGCATATTTGCTGGGGGCAAGTCAGCAAGTCCATATTGAAGACTTCTGAAATAGAGCATTGTTCCGCCAACCAATAAAGGAACTTTACCTCTGGCGGAAATATCAGCCATCAGATTGAGGGCGTCTTCTTTGAATTGACCAGCAGAATAAGGCTCATGAGGTTCGACAATATCAACTAAATGATGAGGATAGTGGCTTAGAACGGAACGATTTGGTTTTGCAGTGCCGATATCCATGCCTTTATAGACAAGCGCGGAATCGACACTGATGATCTCTACTGGATACTTCTTTGCAAGGGCGATAGCAATATCTGTTTTTCCAGCTGCTGTAGGCCCCATAATAAATATGGCGGGTGGAAGCACAGAGTTTGATTACCCCTGTTTCATTGAATCAAAAAACTCAACATTTGTTTTCGTCGATTTTAACCTATCCATCAAGAATTCCATGGCTTCAACAGGTTCCATCTGAGCAATAATTTTTCTCAAGATCCAAAGTTTTTGGAGATCTTCTTCTGTTGTCAGCAGTTCTTCACGACGCGTGCCTGAACGTGTCACATTGATGGCAGGATACATTCTACGATCAGCAAGTTTACGTTCCAGCAATACTTCCATATTACCAGTACCCTTGAACTCTTCGAAGATGACTTCATCCATTCGAGAGCCAGTTTCAATCAGGGCTGTGGCAATGATTGTCAAGCTGCCACCTTCTTCAATATTTCGAGCCGCACCAAAGAAACGCTTCGGGCGTTGTAAGGCATTGGCATCAACACCACCAGTCAAAACCTTACCCGATGATGGTGAAACAGTGTTATAAGCACGGGCGAGTCTAGTGATTGAGTCAAGTAAGATAACAACGTCATGTTTATGCTCAACAAGGCGCTTCGCTTTCTCGATCACCATTTCAGCAACCTGTACGTGTCGTGAGGCAGGCTCATCGAACGTACTGGAGACCACTTCACCTCTGACAGATCGTTGCATTTCCGTGACTTCTTCAGGACGCTCATCAATCAGCAACACAATCAGATCACTATCAGGATAGTTAGAGGCAATTGACTGTGCGATTGACTGCATGATCATTGTCTTACCTGATTTAGGCGGAGCAACAATCAAACCACGTTGTCCTTTGCCTAGTGGTGAAGCAAGATCAATAACACGTGCTGTCAGGTCTTCAGTACTTCCATTCCCCCGCTCTAATGTAAAACGTTCATTGGGGAAGAGCGGCGTAAGATTTTCAAAAGGGACTTTATTTCTAGACTTATCAGGTTTTTCGTAGTTAATTTCTTCTACTTTAACCAAGGCAAAATAACGCTCACTATCTTTGGGTGGACGAATTTTACCTTTTATTGTGTCGCCAGTTCTAAGGTGGAAACGACGAATCTGGCTAGGTGAGACATAAACATCATCAGGACCTGCAACGTAGGAATCTTCGGGTGATCTTAAAAAACCAAAACCATCTGGTAAGAGTTCTAATACACCTGTAGTGATAACATCTTCGCCTTGTTTAGAGTGCGCTTTGACTATGGCAAAGATAAGTTCTTGTTTTCGGTTTCTTGCTAAGCCCTCAAGATTCATGGAGAGAGCCAGTTCCATTAATTCAGCAGCTGACTGCTTTTTCAGTTCTGTCAGATTCATGTATTACCTAAGAATGGGATTTTGATATAGAAATGCCTTGAACACACCGATTGATGAGTTGAATTAACTTAATTTTGGAGGGGTTTTAAAAACTGCAAGTAAGAATAACAGTAATAAAGACTGGCGTCTAGTTTTATGTACAAAATATCGCGATGTTAGAAATAAAAGCTAATTATACCAACAGTTTTTCTATTCCTGTCAGTAAACTGACTAATCAAAATAGCTTGGCTGAAATACTGTGAGTTAGTACAAGTCGAGAATTACACCATTCATATCGACTTTTTAGGGAGCCTATGAAATTTAGGGCAGTCTCAATTTGCTCCTACCCCATTCAGTTTAAATGCATAATCCATTGGCAGTTACTTCGTTCACGTATACACGTCTGAACGGCAGATAATAAAAAAAGCCTGGCGGTTATTTACAGGGATGTCATGTATGGCGATAACACAGGAGCCGTTATCGGTGACCTACTTTGTTTGCCCTATTCCAGGGGCAAATCGCTACGCAAGTTCCCTTTGGTCGTCCAAAAACGTTCCTGACGTTTTTGTTATGTCCATAGATGGACGGTATGCCGCCAATGCAGGAGCGATGGCGGTCACATGGGGCTTTACTTAAATCAAGAGAAGTCATGTCAGGGTTTTAGATATAAAAAAAGCCCATCCGTTTGGATGGGCTTATTTTATATTAAAGCCTGGCAGTGACCTACTTTCACATGGGAACTCCCACACTATCATCGGCGCTAAGTCGTTTCACTTCTGAGTTCGGGATGGGATCAGGTGGGGCCAACTCGCTATGGCCGCCAGGCATAACTGGCATAGTCAGTTCTAAACTGACTCTCGGAAATCGGTAACAAGATATTGCGTAAAGAGGTCGCAACTCCCCAAGTTCCCTTGGGGTTATATGGTCAAGCCTCACGGGCAATTAGTACTGGTTAGCTCCATACATTACTGCACTTCCACACCCAGCCTATCAACGTGGTAGTCTTCCACGGCCCTTCAGGGGATTAAATCCCAGTGAGAACTTATCTTGAGGGGGCTTCCCGCTTAGATGCTTTCAGCGGTTATCCCGTCCGTACATAGCTACCGGGCAATGCTGTTGGCACAACAACCCGAACACCAGGGGTACGTCCACTCCGGTCCTCTCGTACTAGGAGCAGCTCCTCTCAATTCTCAAACGCCCACGGCAGATAGGGACCGAACTGTCTCACGACGTTCTAAACCCAGCTCGCGTACCACTTTAAATGGCGAACAGCCATACCCTTGGGACCGGCTACAGCCCCAGGATGTGATGAGCCGACATCGAGGTGCCAAACACCGCCGTCGATGTGAACTCTTGGGCGGTATCAGCCTGTTATCCCCGGAGTACCTTTTATCCGTTGAGCGATGGCCCTTCCATTCAGAACCACCGGATCACTATGACCTACTTTCGTACCTGCTCGACGTGTCTGTCTCGCAGTCAAGCACACTTTTGCCATTGCACTAACCGCATGATGTCCGACCATGCTTAGTGTACCTTCGTGCTCCTCCGTTACAATTTGGGAGGAGACCGCCCCAGTCAAACTACCCACCATACACTGTCCCTCGCCCAGATAATGGGCGTAGGTTAGAACTCCAAACATACCAGGGTGGTATTTCAAGGTTGACTCCACGATAACTAGCGTCATCGCTTCAACGTCTCCCACCTATCCTACACAAGTAGGTTCAAAGTTCAGTGCAAAGCTGTAGTAAAGGTTCACGGGGTCTTTCCGTCTAGCCGCGGGTATACGGCATCTTAACCGCAATTTCAATTTCACTGAGTCTCTGGTGGAGACAGTGTGGCCATCGTTACGCCATTCGTGCAGGTCGGAACTTACCCGACAAGGAATTTCGCTACCTTAGGACCGTTATAGTTACGGCCGCCGTTTACTGGGGCTTCGATCAAATGCTTCGCCTAAACTAACATCATCAATTAACCTTCCAGCACCGGGCAGGCGTCACACCCTATACGTCCTCTTTCGAGTTTGCAGAGTGCTGTGTTTTTAATAAACAGTCGCAGCCACCTGGTCATTGCAACCCCCTTCAGCTCCGTGAGCAAGTCACTTCACCTAACAGGGGCACACCTTCTCCCGAAGTTACGGTGCTATTTTGCCTAGTTCCTTCACCAGAGTTCTCTCAAGCGCCTTAGAATTCTCATCCCATCCACCTGTGTCGGTTTGGGGTACGGTTCGTTATTACCTGAAGCTTAGAGACTTTTCCTGGAAGCTGGGTATCAATCACTTCGCGCCTAATGGCACTCGTCGTCCTGTCTCAGCTAAGCCAAACGGATTTTCCTATTCAGCACGCCTACGCAGTTAAACCAACATATCCAACAGTTGGCTGACCTAACCTTCTCCGTCATCCCATCGCAGTAATAACAAGTACAGGAATATTAACCTGTTTCCCATCGATTACGCATTTCTGCCTCACCTTAGGGGCCGACTCACCCTGCTCCGATTAACGTTGAGCAGGAAACCTTGGATTTTCGGCGAGGGGGCCTCTCACCCCCTTTATCGTTACTCATGTCAGCATTCGCACTTGTGATATCTCCAGCATGCTTCTCAACACACCTTCACAGACTTACACAACGCTCCTCTACCATGCGTGTAAACACGCATCCATAGCTTCGGTATATGGCTTAAGCCCCGGTACATCTTCCGCGCAGGCCGACTCGACTAGTGAGCTATTACGCTTTCTTTAAAGGGTGGCTGCTTCTAAGCCAACCTCCTAGCTGTCTGGGCCTTCCCACATCGTTTTCCACTGAGCCATAATTTTGGGACCTTAGCTGATGGTCTGGGTTGTTTCCCTTTTGACGACGGACGTTATCACCCGCCGTCTGTCTCCCGTAATTGCACTTCTCGGTATTCGGAGTTTGCATGGGGTTGGTAAGTCGGGATGACCCCCTAGCCCAAACAGTGCTCTACCCCCGAGAGTGAGATACGAGGCGCTACCTAAATAGCTTTCGAGGAGAACCAGCTATCTCCTGGCTTGATTAGCCTTTCACTCCGATCCACAGTTCATCTCCGCATTTTTCAACATACGTGAGTTCGGACCTCCAGTTAGTGTTACCCAACCTTCATCCTGACCATGGATAGATCGCCAGGTTTCGGGTCTAATCCATGCAACTAGTCGCCCTATTAAGACTCGGTTTCCCTGCGCCTCCCCTATTCGGTTAAGCTCGCTACATAAATTAAGTCGCTGACCCATTATACAAAAGGTACGCAGTCACAGAACAAGTCTGCTCCTACTGCTTGTACGCACACGGTTTCAGGTTCTATTTCACTCCCCTCAACGGGGTTCTTTTCGCCTTTCCCTCACGGTACTGGTTCACTATCGGTCGATAAGGAGTATTTAGCCTTGGAGGATGGTCCCCCCATGTTCAGACAAGGTTTCTCGTGCCCCGCCCTACTTGTCGCAAGCCTAGTACCAATAACGCATTTTCGTGTACGGGGCTATCACCCTGTATCGCTATCCTTTCCAGAATGTTCCACTAATACGTTAAATATCACTTGCAGGCTACTTCCCGTTCGCTCGCCGCTACTAGGGAAATCTCGGTTGATTTCTTTTCCTCCGGCTACTTAGATGTTTCAGTTCGCCGGGTTCGCCTCCTTAAGCTATGTATTCACTTAAGGATACTTACCATAGGTAAGTGGGTTGCCCCATTCGGAGATCGTTGGGTCACAGCTCGTTTATCAACTCGCCAACGCTTATCGCAGATTTCTACGTCCTTCTTCGCCTCTTATCGCCAAGGCATCCACCATGTGCGCTTATTCACTTGACCATATAACCCCAAATTAACTTGAAGTCATATTGTCTATCTTATTGCGACATAAGTTTTTCTTTACTTAGAATGTCACGCTGTATCACTACAGTATTTCATTCTGCCTTGTTACTTCTTTCCGTTTTGTTAAAGAGCAGTGTATAAACACTGAGTAACTTACTTATCAAATAAGCTATCCAGTATGTATCACGTAAAGAGAAATAGTGGT